>CAJBVC010000065.1 GCA_903958915.1 uncultured beta proteobacterium | reverse complement strand
TGCTGGAGTTCTTCGAAATTCGCGAAGTCGCACGGACGCTTTAGGTTGACCGCTTGTCATGCGCAAAAAGTCTTCCACCCCCAACCGCGGTTTTCGCGTGGCCGATCAGATCCAGCGCGATCTGACCGAACTGATCGCCCGCGAGCTGAAGGACCCGAGGGTGGGGATGGTGACGATTCAGGGCGTGGAGGTCACACCGGACTATGCCCACGCCAAAGTGTTTTTCAGCGTGCTTGGTGGTGACCATGAGGCGTGCGCTGCAGGTTTGAACCAGGCCGCTGGCTTCTTGCGGGCAGGCCTGTTCAAGCGTCTGCACATTCACACGGTGCCGACGCTGCACTTCCTGTTCGACCGCACCACCGAGCGTGCCGCCGACATGAACGCCCTCATCGCCCAGGCGGTCGCCTCGCGCTCAAAGAACGAGGATTGAGATGGAACCGGCGTCGAGTGGACGGGGTTTCGCCGCAGGGCCGCCCCAAGGCGAAACGCGACCCCCTCGGGGGGCAGCGACCCGCGCAGCGGCGGAGCATGGGGGCCGGAAAATCACAAGGCGCCCCGTGCATGGGGTGCTGCTGCTGGACAAACCTTTGGGTTGGTCTAGTAACGACGCTCTGCAGAAAGTCAAATGGTTGTTACGTGCGGAAAAAGCGGGCCACACCGGCACGTTGGATCCGCTGGCCACGGGGGTGCTGCCATTGTGTTTTGGTGCAGCAACCAAGTTCAGTCAGTTGCAACTCGAAGCCGACAAGACATACCGCGCAACAGCGCTGCTGGGAACAAAGACCAGTACAGGGGATGCCGAAGGTGATGTGATCGCAGTGCGCCCTGTTCTGGTCAATGAGACAGATGTGGCGCGCATAGCACCTCGTTTTACCGGACCGATTTCGCAGACACCTCCTATGCACAGTGCCTTGAAAAAGGATGGCAAAGCGTTGTACGAATATGCGCGCGCTGGAATCGAGGTCGAGCGAGCGCCTCGTAACATCACTATTCATCAGTTAAAATTGACACTGACGCCCGTGGATAAAGCGCAGCTAGCTATAGAAATGATAGTAGGTTGCAGCAAGGGAACTTACATTCGCACTCTGGGCGAAGATATCGGTGAAGCCTTGGGCTGTGGTGCCCATTTGACCGAGTTGCGGCGAACCGCAACCGGCGACTTTACCGAGGCGCAGTGCGTCACGCTCGAGGCGCTGGAAGCGATGACGGAGAGTGAACGCCTGGCGCTGTTGCTGCCCGTGGATTCCTTGTTGACGCAACATACCGTGGTCGCGCTCGATCCTGACGATGCAGGTCGGTTTCTGAGCGGCGTGCGCCGTCGCGGAAGCTGGACGGATGATGAAAAAGTGGCCGTGTACGGCACCCAGCCGCATGCTTTGCTGGGCACCGCGCATACCAGGGCGGGAGAGTTGATACCAGGGCGCTTGCTGAGTCCGATCGAGATTGCACAGTCTCAGATCCAGCAGGTGCAAATGTAAAAAGCAGCTTGAGCGCCGTTGGCGCCAGGCACTGAGAATTCAAGTTAGAAAGTGAACCATGAGCCATAAACAGATCCGAAACATCGCCATCATCGCCCACGTGGACCATGGCAAGACCACCATGGTCGACCAGTTACTGCGACAGTCCGGCACCTTCGCCAGCCACGAAAAAGTGGTGGATACGGTCATGGACAACAACGCCATCGAAAAGGAGCGTGGCATCACCATCTTGGCCAAGAATTGCGCCGTTAGCTGGGAAGGCACCCACATCAACATTGTTGACACACCCGGACACGCGGACTTTGGCGGCGAGGTGGAGCGGGCCTTGTCGATGGTCGACGGTGTGCTGCTGCTGATTGATGCCCAGGAAGGCCCAATGCCACAAACGCGTTTTGTTACCAAAAAAGCGCTGGCCTTGGGCCTCAAGCCGATCGTGGTGGTGAACAAGGTCGACAAACCTGGTTCCAATCCCGACAAGGTGGTGAACGCGGCATTTGACCTTTTCGACAAGCTCGGTGCCACCGATGAGCAGCTCGACTTTCCCGTGGTGTACGCCTCCGGCATCAACGGCTGGTCGTCGATGGAAGAGGGCGGACAGGGTGAACAGTGGGGTCCGGACATGTCGGCCCTGTTCAACACCATTTTGAAACACGTGCCGCACCAGGAAGGCGATCCGAACGCGCCGTTGCAGCTGCAGATTTCAGCGCTCGATTTTTCCACCTTCGTGGGCCGCATTGGGGTTGGCCGCATCAGCCAGGGCACCATTCGCCCGATGATGGATGTGGTGGTCATGGAGGGCCTGGACGGCAAACCGGTGAAGGGACGCATCAACCAGGTGCTCACCTTCGAGGGATTGGAGCGTATGCAGACCACGGAAGCCGGCCCCGGTGAAATTGTCCTGATCAACGGCATTGCCGACATCGGCATTGGTGTGACGGTAACCGACCCGACCACGCCCATGCCGCTGCCCATGCTCAAGGTCGACGAGCCGACTTTGACGATGAACTTCTGCGTCAACACCAGCCCGTTGGCCGGACGCGAAGGCAAGTACGTCACCAGTCGCCAGATCTGGGACCGCTTGCAAAAGGAGTTGCAGCACAACGTGGCCTTGCGGGTAAAGGAAACCAGCGAAGAGGGCATCTTCGAAGTGATGGGCCGGGGCGAATTGCACCTGACCATTCTGCTGGAGAACATGCGCCGCGAAGGCTATGAATTGGCAGTGTCCAAACCGCGGGTGGTCTTCAAGGAAGTCAATGGCGAAAAGCACGAACCCATCGAAATGGTGACTGCCGACATCGAAGAGCAGCACCAGGGCGGTGTGATGCAGGCACTCGGTGAGCGCAAGGGCGATCTGGTGAACATGGAGCCGGACGGCCGTGGCCGTGTGCGCCTGGAGTACCGCATTCCGGCCCGCGGTCTGATTGGTTTCACCAATGAATTCATGAACCTGACCCGTGGCTCTGGCCTGATTTCCAATATTTTTGACAGCTACGAACCCCACAAGGGCGAAATCGGTGGCCGTAAGAATGGCGTGCTGATTTCCATGGATGCCGGTGAAATCTTTACCTACGCCCTGGGTAAATTGGACGATCGTGGCCGCATGTTTGTGCGTCCCAACGACCCGGTCTACGAGGGCATGATCGTCGGCATCCACGCCCGCGACAACGATCTGGTGGTGAACGCCACACGCACCAAGCAACTGACCAATTTCCGGGTCAGCGGCAAGGAAGACGCCATCAAGATTACGCCGCCGATTGAATGCACGCTGGAGTACGGCGTGGAATTTATCGAAGACGACGAATTGGTCGAAATCACTCCGAAATCAATTCGTCTGCGCAAGCGCCACCTGTCCGAACACGACCGCAAGCGCGCAGCGAGAAGTTGACCCCCCGAAGCGGCCTGCGGCCGCCTCCCCCCGTTGGGGGGCGCTACCAGCGGCCTGGCAAAGCCAGTTCCGCGGTAGCCCTGCTAGCTGGATCCCCCCGAAGCGGTCTGCGACCGCCTCCCCCCAGGGGGGGACGCTACCAGCGGCCCGGCTAAGCCGGTTCCGCGGTAGCCCTGGTATTAGGTCACGCGCTTCGGGCAAATTTACATTTTTATGAAGCTGACACACAATCGCGCGATTTTTCTGATGGTCGGAGTGACTCTGATGTGGTCGACGGCGGGGGTGGTGTCGCGCTATCTGGAGTCGGCGCGTAGTTTTGAGGTGACCTTTTGGCGGGCACTGTTCACCGCGGCGGCCTTACTGGTAATTTTGCCGCTGTTGCGGGGTCGTCGGGTGTTTGCCGATATGCGCCACGCCGGCACGGCCTTCTGGATCTCGGGTGTGTGCTGGAGTGTGATGTTCACGGCGTTCATGCTGGCACTCACCCTCACCAGCGTTGCCAATGTGCTGGTCACCATGTCACTGGGGCCATTGTTCACGGCCTTGTTGGCGCGTATCTTCATAGGCCATCGCATCGCGTTGCGCACCTGGGTGGCAATTGCTGCGGCCGGTGCTGGCATTGCCATCATGTACGGCACTGAAGTCTCGGGCGGGCAGATGCTGGGTACGCTGGTGGCGCTGTGCGTGCCCGTAGCCGGTGCGACCAATTGGACCATCACGCAAAACGCCCATGCCCAGGGGCATGACGTGGACCTGGTGCCGGCGGTATTTGTCGGCGCGGTCATCAGTTCCCTGGCGACATTGCCGGTGGCCTATC
This sequence comes from uncultured beta proteobacterium, assembly GCA_903958915.1. Classification (GTDB taxonomy): domain Bacteria; phylum Pseudomonadota; class Gammaproteobacteria; order Burkholderiales; family Burkholderiaceae_C; genus Allorhodoferax. Next base: position 7,937 of record CAJBVC010000065.1, on the reverse strand, counting down.
CGTTTCAGGCGACCGTGCACGATCTGGGATTGCTGGCCTATCTCGGAGTGGGGCAGTTGGCTATTCCCTGCGTTTTGTCGGTCATGTGTGCGAGAGTTCTCAAGGCCCCGGAAATTTCCCTGCTGGCCTTGTTGGAGGTGATTTTTGGCATCCTGCTGGCGTGGGTGGGGGCAGGGGAGGCCCCTAGCCCATCCGTCCTCACAGGGGGTTCCCTGGTGATTGGCGCTTTGCTGGTCAACGAATTACTGGGATGGAACCAAAGAAGGAACGAGTTATGACTACAGTGCCTGAAGTGCAAACCCGTGTGGCTGGCGCGATCGGCCTGATTACTCTGAACCGACCCAAGGCGCTCAATGCGCTCTCTTTGCCTATGGTGCGGGCCTTGCTGGCGATTTTGCAGGTTTGGCGTGACGACCCACGGGTGATGGCAGTCGCCATCTGCGGGAGCAATAAACATGGTGAGCAGGGCAGTCCGCAGGCGCTGTTTGGCAGTTTTTGCGCTGGCGGTGATATCCGCTTTTTTCATGAAGCAGCGCTTGCCAACGACCCCCAGTTGGGCGAGTTCTTTACCCAGGAATACACCCTCAATCACCTGATTCAAACCTATCCCAAGCCCTACCTTGCGTTCATGGATGGCATCGTGATGGGTGGCGGTATGGGTCTTTGCCAGGGCGTTGCCCTGGCAGACCCCGTAAAACCGTCCGCACGCCAAGGCGGCAAGTTACGTATCGTCACAGAGCGTACCAAAATGGCCATGCCCGAAACCGGTATCGGCTTGTTTCCGGATGTGGGTGGGGGCTACTTTTTAAGCCGCTGTCCCGGCCGCGTGGGTGAATACCTGGCGCTTACTGGCCAAACCATTGACGGTGGGCAGGCGATTGCGACGGGGTTGGCCGATGCGTTGGTTCCTTCGGACGCACTGGCTGGGTTGTGGGAATCCCTGCAATCCTGCGACACGCTTGCTGCAATCCATGACTGGATTGCTACTAAAGTCATAGCTGCTCACGCTTGTCCTACAAGCTCAAAAGACCTTTTGGACCCTGAAGTTGAGGCGGCTTTTGGCCTGCCTACGGTGGCTGCCATCGTGGCAGCGCTGGAAGAAATGGACACCGAAACTGCCCGCTCCATCGTAGCCACTCTGCGCCAGCGCAGCCCATTGATGCTGCATGTCGTGCTGGAACAAGTCCGGCGTGCCCGCACCATGGCGCTGGCCGATGATTTGCGCATGGAGCGCGACATCGTGGAACATTGTTTCCATACCCGGCACCTGGACCGATCTGGCCGTTCGAGCGAAACGGTGGAAGGCATTCGGGCGCTGGCCATCGACAAGGACTTTCATCCGCGTTGGAACCCGGCACGCATTGAGGATGTAACGCCGGCTATGGTTCAGCCCTTCTTTGTCAGCCCCTGGTCCCGGCAAGACCATCCACTGCGTGGCCTTGCTTGACAGAGTATGTGTCGCATAGGCGGTCGCCAAGGGAAAACCCTAGGAAGACAAGCCACAGTTTGCCGCTTAAATCAGGCGTTGTCCCTGGTCCCAAGAGGGTGTTTCAATTCGTTCCAAGAATGGAGTACTTATGAGAATGGCCACACGTTTTTTGTTGACCCTGTGCTGCTTTAGTGCGCTGGCAGCCCAGGCGGCGACCCCCCAGGAAACGATAGACGCGCTGGACGCACGTCTGGCCAAGATCGGCCCACCCAAACTGGAGGGTACTGAAAAGGCGGGTGATTTGACCGTGCCAGGTTTGTATTTTGGTGCCCGCAAAATCAACAACAACTATGACGTGGTCGACGAGATCAAGAAGAACACCGGGGCGACCGCCACCGTATTTGTCAAGCATGGCGACGAGTTCATTCGTGTCAGTACCAACGTATTGACACCAGAGGGCAAACGCGGGGTCGGCACGCCACTGGCCCGGGCCAAAGCTTACGAGGCCGTGAGCAAGGGAGCTGCGTTTTGTGGCCCGGTGGACGTTTTGGGCACCGCTTTTGACGCCTGTTACAACCCGATCAAGGACGGCGCTGGCAAGGTCATTGGTGTGAGCTACATAGGCTACAAGAAGTAACACCTCCCGAGTGCTGAATTGCTCCTGAGGCGCTTGTGGAGTCGGTCTGCAGGCGCCTTGATTTTTTGAGCCCCATTGCCAGAGTGCACAACGTATGAAGATATTCGATCGGCTATCGGCGCGGATAGTGTCCATGAACATCGGCACCCAACTCATCGGCAGTTTTGTGATCGTGCTGGTGTTGACCGCTGTATTGGGTGGTTTTGCGTTGCTGCAACTGGAAAAGCTGAATAACGTATCGCACGAAGTGACCGAAGTGGTGCTGCCAGGCATCGGTCACACAACCGCCATGCGCACGGCCATGCTGGAAATGCGTGACATGGAGGTCAGGCACACGCAGGCGGCGGACGCCGGCTACATGGAAGAGTACGAGGAAAAGATGAAGCTGGCACGCGATAGTGTGAATAAACATGCTGCCGAATTCAAAGCGCTCGGGTTGGATGCTCAGACACTGCAACTATTCTCGACTTACGGCAAAGCGTGGCAGGACTACCTGGTGACGAATCAGAAAGTGATCGGCCTGGGTCGTGCCAAGAAGCAGGAAGATGCCAAGGATATCTCCGAAGGTGCCGGAAAGTCGGGATCCGACGATGCTATCGCCGCGCTGGACAAACTCACCGCATTCGGCTTTGAACGCGGCAAAAGCGCTTCGGACAACGTTGACGCAGTTCAACGCAGCGCCCGGCGCTGGACCATGGTACTGCTGGCGGCCACCGTGTTGCTGGGTATTGCCTTCGCGGCAGCGGTGACACGCGAGTTGCTCAACCAACTCGGCGGCGAACCACGCTTCGCCACCCGTGTGACCCGACGGATAGCACAGGGCGATCTGGGGGCCGTCATTGCACTCAGGCCAAATGACCATGACAGTCTTTTGTTCGAGCTCGAATCCATGCGCAAGAACTTTGGCGAGATTGTGGCCAACGTACGCCACAACGCCGACGGTGTCGCCAATACCAGCGCCGAAATCGCACAGGGTAACCACGACCTTAGCGCACGCACCGAACAGCAGGCCAGCGCCCTTGAGCAAACCGCCTCATCGATGGAGGAACTCAACTCCACAGTAAGCCAGAACGCCGACAATGCGCGCCTGGCCAACCAGCTGGCGCAAAGCGCCAGCGCAGTGGCTGTCAAGGGGGGTGAGGTGGTGGCACAGGTGGTCGGTACCATGAAACACATCAATGAATCATCGAACCGCATCTTTGACATCATCGGTGTGATCGATGGCATCGCATTTCAGACCAACATTCTTGCCCTCAATGCAGCGGTGGAAGCCGCACGTGCCGGTGAGCAGGGCCGCGGGTTTGCTGTCGTGGCCACCGAAGTGCGATCACTGGCAGGGCGTTCGGCCGACGCTGCCAAGGAGATCAAGGGCCTGATCAGTGCCAGCGTGGAGCGCGTCGCCCAGGGCACCGCTCTGGTCGATCAGGCCGGTGCAACCATGACCGAAGTGGTCAGCAGTATCCAACGCGTGACTGACATCGTGGGTGAGATCAGTTCGGCCAGTGGTGAGCAGGCCTCTGGTGTATCGCAGGTGGGCGAGGCGGTGACGCACATGGACCATGCCACACAGCAAAATGCTGCGTTAGTGGAGGAAATGGCGGCGGCCGCCAGCAGTTTGAAGGCGCAAGCCGAAGAATTGGTGCAGGCGGTGGCTGTGTTTCAGCTGGCATCCTACCGCTGACGCGACTTCATCGCGCGTTCCACTTCGCGCTTGCCTTCGCGGTCCTTGATGGTGTCGCGCTTGTCGTGCTCGGCCTTGCCTTTGGCAAGAGCGATTTCACATTTCACCTTGCCGTTTTTCCAGTGCAGGTTGATGGGAACCAGGGTGTAGCCTTTTTGCTCGACCTTGCCCACCAGTCGCTTGATCTCTTCCTTGCGCATCAACAACTTCTTGGTGCGCACCTTGTCGGGGTTGACATGGGTGGACGCCGTGTGTAGCGGGTTGATCTGCAACCCGATGATGAACAGTTCACCATTGCGAATGACGACATAGCCGTCTGTCAGCTGCACCTTGCCTTCGCGCAGCGACTTCACTTCCCAGCCTTCGAGCACCAGGCCGGCCTCAAAGCGCTCCTCAAAGAAATAGTTGAACGCAGCCTTTTTGTTGTCGGCAATGCGGGGTGCGGTTTCAGGTTTTTTGGCCATGGGACTCACGTGGGGATGGAGGGCGGGATTAAAAGCATGCAGATGGCCTTGACTACAATCCTGCGCAGGCCCCCATTCTATGAAAACCGTTCACAAGTCCGTTCTGATCTGGTACGCGCCCAGCGAAATGTATGGGCTGGTCATTGATGTCAACCGGTACAGCGAGTTTCTGCCCTGGTGCGATCACTCCAAGGTGGTGCAGGAGCACGATGATGGAATGACCGCCGAGATGGGCATTTCGTTCAGTGGCGTGCGCCAGACTTTTTCTACACGCAACGTCCACACCGTGAACCGGTGTGTGGACATGCAACTGCTCAATGGCCCTTTTTCCAAGCTCGACGGCCAGTGGAATTTCATCCCTCTTGGCGATGGCACGCAACGGGCGTGCAAGGTAGAGTTGACCCTGAACTACGGTTTCGACAACCCGGCTTTGGCCAAGCTCGTGGGCCCGGTGTTTGACAAAATCGCCTCCACCCTGGTCGACGCGTTCGTCAAACGGGCGCAGCAAGTCTACGGCGAGTAAGCCGCAATGGACATCAGTTTGGTGTATTCACCAGCACCCCGCGTGGTGCGGGAACTGGCACTGGTTCTGGACGCAGAGGCCACCGTGGAACAGGCGCTCAAGGCGAGTGGTTGGCTGGCTGAATTGTCGCCTACGGAGGTACATTCGCTGGAGGTGGGGGTGTGGGGACGCACCGTGCCCCTGAGCCATGTTTTGCGGCAGGACGACCGTGTAGAACTCTATCGACCGCTCAAAGTAGACCCCAAAGTCGCCCGGCGCGAGCGATTTGTCAAACAGGGTGCCAAGTCGGCCGGGCTGTTTGCGAAGAAACGGCCGGGAGCCAAGGCAGGTTACTGAACGCAGGTTCCTAGCGCGCGCAATCGGAGGCCATGATGCCCTGAATGCGTTTGGTTTCGACGGCACGCGCCGCATCGTCCATGATTTCGCGTTCTCCGGAAGCGTTGACCCGACCGACTCTTACACCGGAGTCCATGGTTGCCAGAGCCTGTTTGGCACGGGCGCAGTTCTCGGCGCGTGACTTGGCCATGCGGTCCTCGTCGGCCTTCTTCCTGGCCAGTTCGGCGTCGGCAGCGGCCTTTTTCTTGGCCTCCAGTTCCTTGTCAAGCGCCGTTTTCGGTGCGCTGGCCACCAACTGAGGCGCAGCGACCGGCGTATCGCCCTCTGTGGTCGCAGCTTCCGCACTTCCGGTGGGAGTCTGTGTGCGCCCCGACGGCCGTTTCACGATATTTTTCTCAGGGATGTCCAGCGGCGGACCCCGGTCGCTGTACACCTTGCGGCCGTCCTTGTCGATCCACTGCCATTGGGCCAGCACCGTGGCGCAGACCATTGACAATGCCAAGCTCAAAAGAATATTGCGCGATTTCATGCCGCCAGTGTAGCGGCCATTGCGCTTTTGGGAGACAAATCCGAGTGGACCACGCGGGTCTGGAGGGCAATTGCACCGGAGTTGGACAGGTACAATCCTGCCTTTTGGAGCTTTGACATGCGCCTTCTTGGCAAAGCGCTCACCTTCGACGATGTGTTGTTGGTGCCCGCGTATTCCCAGGTCCTGCCCAAGGACACCTCCCTCGCCACCCGCTTTTCCCGCAACATCGAACTGAACCTTCCACTGGTGTCTGCCGCCATGGACACGGTCACCGAAGCGCGCTTGGCGATCGCGATCGCCCAGGAAGGCGGCATTGGGATCGTGCACAAAAACCTCACTGCAAAGGAGCAGGCAGCGCAGGTCTCCAAGGTAAAGCGTTACGAGTCCGGTGTATTGCGCGATCCGGTCGTCATTACTCCCAGCCACACCGTACGCCAGGTGATGGACTTGTCAGAACAACTGGGTGTATCGGGGTTCCCCGTGTGTGACGCCGGCAAGGTGGTCGGCATTGTCACCGGGCGCGATTTGCGCTTTGAAACGCGCTACGACCTGCCGGTCAGCCAGATCATGACGCCGCAGAACAAGCTGATCACTGTGCCTGATGGCACCACCATCAAGCAGGCCAAAGTGTTGCTCAATCAACACAAGATCGAGCGCTTGCTGGTGGTCAACGATTCCTTCGAGCTCAAAGGTCTCATTACGGTAAAGGATATTACCAAGCAGACCAGTTTCCCGAATGCAGCGCGCGATTCACTTGACAAGCTGCGTGTGGGGGCGGCGGTTGGCGTGGGTGAGGGCACCGAGGAGCGGGTGGAACTGCTGGTGCGTGCCGGTGTCGATGCCATTGTGGTGGACACCGCCCATGGGCACAGCCAGGGTGTTATTGAGCGTGTGCGCTGGGTCAAGAAGAACTATCCGCAGGTCGATGTGGTGGGCGGTAACATTGCCACCGGAGCAGCGGCGCTGGCTTTGGTGGAAGCTGGTGCCGATGCCGTCAAGGTGGGTATTGGACCGGGGTCCATTTGCACCACCCGCATCGTGGCAGGCGTCGGCGTGCCGCAGATCATGGCGATTGACAGCGTCGCCACTGCACTGCGCGGCACCGGTGTACCACTCATTGCGGATGGCGGTATTCGCTACAGCGGTGACATCGCCAAGGCCATCGCGGCCGGTGCTGGCTCGGTCATGATGGGCGGCTTGTTTGCCGGCACAGAGGAAGCACCAGGTGAGGTGATCCTGTTTCAGGGCCGCAGCTACAAGAGCTACCGTGGTATGGGCTCGATTGGCGCAATGCAGCAGGGCAGCGCCGACCGCTATTTTCAGGAGTCCAGCTCCGGCAATCCCAACGCAGACAAACTGGTGCCCGAGGGCATCGAAGGACGGGTGCCGTACAAGGGCTCAATGGTTGCCATCGTGTACCAGATGGCCGGTGGCATCCGTGCCAGCATGGGTTACTGCGGTTGCCCGACCATTGAAGACATGCAGAATAAGGCCGAGTTTGTGGAAATAACGACCGCCGGCATTCGGGAGAGCCACGTCCACGACGTGCAAATCACCAAAGAAGCACCCAATTACCGTGCTGACTGAAGACCCCATCGCTGCGGCGCCGGTTCGGACCGCAGCGATGCGGTTCATCATGATCGCTGTGCTGATCGACATGATGTCGATCGGTCTGATGATCCCGGTGCTGCCCCATATGGTGGGGCTTTTTACCGAGTCCAAGGCCGACCAGGCGTTCTGGTTCGGAGCGGTGTCCTTTGCCTTTGGAATCGCCAATTTTTTTGGCTCCCCCATTCTGGGCGCCTTGTCCGACCGGTTCGGGCGACGTCCGGTGTTGCTCATCGGATTCTCCGGCCTGGCCTTCAATTTCTTCATGACCGCTGCGGCGACCAGCCTGTGGATGCTGGTGTGGGTACGCCTGATCGGCGGCGCGATGCAGGCCAACGTTGCCGTCGCAAATGCCTACGTGGCCGACATCACGCCGCCGCAGGACCGGGCGCGGCGCTTTGGACTGCTCGGCGCGATGATGGGTGTGGGCTTCATTCTGGGGCCAGCGTTGGGTGGCGTACTCGGCGACGTTGACGTGCGGCTGCCTTTCGTTGCTTCGGGAACCCTGGCCGTCATCAACTGGATCTATGGCTACTTTGTGCTGCCGGAGAGCTTGCCGGTAGACCAGCGCACACCGTTCGCCTGGCGCAAGGCCAACCCGGTATCGGCTTTACGGGGGTTATTTGATCTGGGTGGCGTTGGCCCCCTGGTGGCGGTGATAGCCCTGAGTACCCTGGCGCAGTTCATGTTGCACGCAACCTGGGTGCTCTACACCACCTTCAAGTTTGGC
>CAJBVC010000064.1 GCA_903958915.1 uncultured beta proteobacterium | reverse complement strand
TTGCCCAACTCAGTACACCAGAAGATCAAGGAACTGGCCGCTCGGGATGACGTATCTGTGAATCAGTTTATTGCCAGTGCCGCCTCTGAAAAAATGGCATCGGTATTGACGCTGGACTATCTGAAGTCAGAAGCAGTCAAGGGCAAGCGCAGTGATTTTGAACACTATCTGAGCATGGTGCCGAATACACCCGCACAAGCGGGTGATGAGCCGGCATAACTGCCTCTAGCGCCCGTCTGGTAAGCGCAAGCAGCTACCAAAACAATAGCAAAATAGCCTTACGGCAAGTCATCACCCGGCAGCGGTAGCAGGTCTGGGTTGGCGTAGTTGCAAAAAGGTCGCTGGTGAGAGCACCGGCAGCGCAAATGTGCCATGGAATGTTGCTTTGGCACATCGGCACTCACAATTTTTCCGCGCCATATGCAAGCCTGGCAGGAAACCTGCGGAAATCTGCGCCGTGCTGCAAGGAGTTGCAAGTTTTGCGATTTTCGATTGATTAACGTTGCGCCCATCAATCCTTGATGGAGCGCATGCCATGTCAGTCTTAGCCCGCAACGAAATCGTCTTCGTCCTCAACAACCTGCCTGACTGGCAAACCCTGGTTTCCGGTGTGCCGGATGGGGCTGAGACGCATGTGCTGGATGCCAGCGGCGACGCCCTGGCACAGATGGCCGCACTGCTGGATGGGCGCAGCGGCATCGAAGCGCTGCACCTGCTGTGCCACGGCTCGCCGGGTGCGCTGCACATGGGTAGCGCCACGCTGGAGCGCGCGAATCTGCCACGCTACGCTGCCCTGCTCAACACCCTGAGCAACGCCATGACCGAGGACGGCCAGTGGCTGATTTACGGTTGCAATGTTGCCGAAGGCGCGGATGGGCACCGCTTTGTGCAAGCGCTGCGCCTGGCAACCGGTCTGAACGTGGCAGCGGCCAGCCACAAGGTGGGGGCGCAGGAGTTGGGCGGGAGTTGGGAGCTGGATTACGGGATGACCGGACAACAGAAAGCACTGGCGCTGCCGCAATGGCATGGGGCGCTGATGGCAGATGCGGTAATCGACCTGGGCAGCTACGGTAAACTGATAGCCCCGGTGCAGGTCGAAGGCAAGTGGTACTACTACTGGGACCGCAGCGGCGATGGCACCAGCGCCAATACAGGCACGCTCAACGGTGGCAAGGACTACACCACACACGATGTGCTGGACGGCCTCTTCAACCATGACATCAACGGGGCGACCAACACCACGGTCCCAAATTATGATGGCGCGTATGGCACCACTGACACCTACCGCTACGCCACCCTCAACGGTGTGAAACTGGCTTTGCCCACCGCCAACGGGGGAATGCCCTACCCACAAGGGATTCCTGCTTACCAAAAAGGCACGGAGGCCACAACCGGTACCAACAATTACACATTTGACGAGCTGCTGGCCATCTGGGACGCCCATAACGGCACGGCAACATCGACCCAACTTAGCGGCACGCCGTCGGGCTGGCAGCATGTGCTGGAGGCCTACGCTTACTGGTCTGCCACGCCCGAGACTAAGGGCCACGCTAACGTCGACCTGGGCTATGGCCTCGTCAACAACAGCCTTGACACCAGCAGCGGTTACGTGACCTTGCAGTGGTTCGACACCACATCCCCCACCGTCAGTAGCGTCGCCATCAGCAGCGCCACCGGCTTTGCAGCCAGCACCCTGAACGCGGGCGACGTGGTCAGCGTCAGGGTGACCATGAGCGAAGCCACCACCGTCACCGGCGCGCCGAACCTTGCGATCAACATTGGCGGCACCACGGTGCAGGCGGCTTACGCCTCTGGCACTGGCACCACGGCGCTGGTGT
>CAJBVC010000063.1 GCA_903958915.1 uncultured beta proteobacterium | reverse complement strand
TGATTGACCAACTAGAACCCACCAAGCGCGGCCTCTACGGTGGTGCCTGCGGCTACCTCAGCTACGCCGGCGATATGGATGTGGCGATTGCCATTCGCACCGGCATCGTCAAAGATCAGACGCTCTATGTGCAGGCAGCAGCCGGGGTGGTGGCCGACAGTGTGCCGGAACTGGAGTGGAGGGAAACGGAAGCCAAGGCGCGCGCACTGCTGCGCGCCGCCGAGCTGGTCGAGGAGGGTCTGGAATGAAGCTGTTGATGATCGACAACTACGACTCGTTCACTTACAACATCGTGCAGTACTTCGGCGAGCTCGGGGCCGACGTCGAGGTATTCCGCAACGATGAAATCACCATCGATGGTATTGCACAGCGCAATCCGGATCGGTTGGTGGTGTCGCCCGGTCCCTGTTCGCCGGCGGAAGCCGGCGTCTCGGTGGCAGCGATCCGGCATTTCATGGGCAAGTTGCCGATTCTGGGTGTCTGCCTGGGGCACCAGAGCATCGGGGCAGCGCTGGGCGGGAAAATCGTGCGGGCGCAGACGCTGATGCATGGCAAGACCAGCGTCATCACCACCACGCAGGAAGGAGTGTTTGCCGGGTTGCCTGAGCAATTCACGGTAAACCGCTACCACTCGTTGGCCATTGAACGCGCGACCTGCCCGAAGCAACTGAAAATAACTGCCTGGACGGAAGATGGTGAAATCATGGGCGTGCGGCACACCGAGTTGCCTGACGCGGTGCGCTTGGAGGGGGTGCAGTTTCACCCGGAGTCCATACTCACTGAGCACGGCCACGCCATGCTGAAGAACTTTTTGCTATGATTTGTGTAGCTACTCACGCTTGCCACATAAGCGCAGGAGACTGATTTGACCAAGACTGTTGATTTGCGTAGCGACACCGTCACCCAGCCCACTCCAGCCATGCGCGAGGCGATGTTTGCGGCACCGCTGGGCGACGATGTATATGGCGATGACCCCAGCGTCAACGCGCTGCAGGACAAGATCGCGGCCTTGCTGGGGTTTGAGGCGGCGCTGTTCATGCCCACCGGAACCCAGAGCAACCTGTGCGCCATTCTTGCGCACTGCCAGCGGGGCGACGAATACATCGTGGGGCAGATGGCCCACACCTACCGCTGGGAAGGCGGCGGCGGCGCGGTGTTTGGCAGCGTGCAGCCGCAGCCGCTTAGCCACCAGAGCGATGGAACCCTAGCGCTGGAAGACATTGAAGCCGCCATCAAGCCCGATGACGCGCACTTTGCCCGCAGCCGGCTGCTTGCACTGGAAAACACCTGGGGCGGCAAGCTGCTGCCGTTTGACTATGTGCAGGCGGCAACCAAGCTGGCACACGACCGGGGGTTAACCTGTCATCTCGACGGTGCGCGGCTCTACAACGCAGCGGTGGCGCAGGCCGCCCAGAATGGCACGAAAGCGGCGGCGGAGGCGAGGAACATTGCCCAGTGCTTTGACAGTGTTTCGGTGTGCTTCAGCAAAGGGCTTGGTGCGCCGGTGGGTTCGGCGCTGTGCGGCAGCAAGGCACTGATTGGCCGCGCCCACCGGGTGCGCAAAATGGCAGGCGGCGGCATGCGCCAGGCCGGCTTCCTGGCCGCAGCAGCAAGCTATGCGCTGGACCACCATGTTGGGCGTCTGGCCCAGGACCATGCGCTCGCGCTACGTTTGGCTCAGGGGTTGAGCGGATTGCCTGGCCTGGTGGTAGAGGCGCCGCAGACCAATATAGTTTTTGTCGATCTGGTGGAGTCGGCCAAGGCACGCGCAAACGAACTGGTCGCGTACCTGAACGCCCACGGGGTGCGTGCCAACGGGCTGTATCGGCTGCGTTTTGTGACGCACCTCGACGTGGACGCGGCAGGCATCGACCACGCCATTGCCACCATACAGAAGTTTTTTCAGGACTGAACACACGCACTCACGCAATGTCTACCGACCAATTGCTGCTTTTTGTCGCCGCCGGCCTCGTGCTGAATCTCACGCCGGGGCCGGACGTGCTGTACATCGTCTCGAACGCCCTGCGCAGCGGTAAGCGTGCCGGCATGGCGGCGGCGCTGGGCACGTCGGCTGGAGTTTTTGTGCACATCTTTGCGGCCACCATCGGGGTCAGTGCCCTGCTGGTGGCATCCAGTGCGGCATTTACCGCCTTGAAGTGGCTGGGCGCCGCTTACCTGGTCTACGTGGGTGTGCGGCTGCTGCTCTCGCGCGCCGACGGTGCTATGGTTTTGGAAGCGGCTTCCGCGCAGTCAGCAAGGCTTGAGGGCCAATTTGACACAGGAAAAGTGTTCTTGCAGGGCTTCTGGACGAATGCACTCAACCCCAAGGTGGCGTTGTTCTTTCTGGCGTTTTTGCCGCAATTCATCGGCCCTGGCGTGCACAACAAGCCGCTGGCATTTTTTCTGCTGGGCCTGCTGTTCAATTTCAACTGCCTGTTGGTTAACCTCGGCTGGGCGACCACGGCTGCGTGGCTGGCCAGGCGTGCCGCCAAAGTTTTCACCGCCGGGCCGCCCCAAGGTGAAAATGCTCCCCCTCGGGGGGCAGCGACCCGCGCAGCGGCGGAGCGTGGGGGCATCATTCGTTGGCTGGACAAACTGGCAGGCGCTCTCTTCATTGCTTTCGGCCTGAAACTGGCCTTGACCGACAACCCCTCCCAATAAAGGAACGCCTGAAATGCCCACGCCAAGCAAAATCACTCCGCAGGAAGCGCTGCAGCGCACCATCGAGCACCGGGAAATATTTCATGACGAGATGCTGCATCTGATGCGGCTGATCATGTCCGGAGAAATGTCGCCGGTGATGATGGCGGCGCTGATCACCGGTTTGCGCGTCAAAAAGGAAACGATAGGTGAGATCGCCGCAGCCGCCGAGGTGATGCGTGAGTTTTCAACCAAGGTCGAGATTACGGATCGTACCCATTTGGTGGACATCGTGGGCACCGGTGGCGATGGTTCGCACACCTTCAATATCTCCACCTGTTCCATGTTCGTGGCCGCCGCGGCGGGTGCCAAAGTCAGCAAGCACGGTGGGCGCAGTGTGAGCAGCAAGAGCGGCAGCGCCGACGTGCTGGAGGCGCTGGGTGCCAATATCAATCTCGCGCCTGTTGCCATTGCCCAGTGTGTTGCCGAACTGGGAATCGGGTTTATGTTTGCGCCGAATCACCACCCGGCCATGAAAAACGTTGCACCGGTGCGGCGTGAGTTGGGCATTAAGACAATTTTCAATATCCTGGGGCCTTTGACCAACCCGGCCAGTGCACCGAATATTCTGATGGGTGTGTTCCATCCGGACCTGGTCGGCATTCAGGTGCGCGCGCTGGAGCGGTTGGGGGCCGAGCATGCGCTGGTGGTGTACGGGCGCGATGGCATGGACGAAGTGAGCCTGGGGGCTGCGACCCTGGTAGGCGAGCTGAAAGACGGTGTCATCACAGAATACGAGATTCACCCGGAGGACTTTGGCATGGTCATGGCCAGCAATCGCGCGTTGAAAGTCGCAACTTCAGAGGACTCCAGGGCGATGTTGCTGGGTGTATTGGAAAACCAGGCAGGCGCCCCAAAGGACATTGTGGTGCTCAATGCGGGTGCTGCGCTGTATGCCGCCAATGTGGCAAATAGCCTTCAAGACGGCATAGGACTAGCGCAAGCAGCTATCGAAACAGGAGCGGCCAAGGCGAAGCTAACCGCCTTTGTGCAGCGGACCCAGACTTTGGGAGGTACTGCCACATGAGCGATATCCTGCAACAAATTGTGGAAGTAAAACACCAGGAGGTGGCCGCCGCCAAGAAACGCAAGTCGTTCGAGGCCATGCGAGCGGACGCCGAGTCGCGCGTGCTAACACGGGATTTTGTCGGGGCGCTGCGTGCCAGAATCGCGGCTGGCAAGCCCGCGGTCATCGCGGAAATCAAGAAAGCCAGCCCGTCCAAGGGCGTGATCCGGGAAAACTTTATTCCCGCAGACATTGCCCAAAGCTATGCAGAGCATGGTGCTGCGTGCTTGTCAGTGCTTACTGACAAGGAGTTCTTTCAGGGTAGCGTGGATTTCCTCAAGCAGGCGCGGGCGTCGTGCCAGTTGCCGGTGCTACGCAAGGACTTCATGGTGGACGCCTACCAAATCTACGAGTCGCGCGCCATGGGTGCCGACTGCGTCTTGCTGATTGCCGCCTGCCTCGATGATGCACACATGAAAGAACTGGAAGCCATTGCCATGGGTCTGGACATGGCGGTGTTGGTGGAGGTGCACGATGGCGCGGAACTGGAGCGTGCCCTGCGATTGAAGACGCCGTTGGTGGGCATCAACAACCGTAACTTGAAGACCTTTGAGGTGTCGCTGGATACCACGCTGAGTTTGCGTCGTGAGGTGCCTGCCGACCGGTTGTTGATCACCGAGAGCGGCATTCAGACGCGGGACGATGTGCTGCGCATGGGGGCTGCTGGGGTCAACGCGTTTCTAGTGGGTGAGGCTTTCATGCGGGTGCCCGAGCCGGGTGAGGCGCTTGCAGCGCTTTTTGGCTGACGAGCACCATGCCGCAAGCCCAGCCCACAGACATGGGAACCGACCGCGCCCTCGAGGGGCCGGATCAGCTGGCCTCAGCTGACCCGGCGGATTGGCCGGTCGCCGCTGGCTGGCAAGGTCTGGTTCAGGATTTTTTTGCCTCCCATAAAGGAGTCGAACTACTTACGTTTCTAGCGGACCGTTTGGGCGCCGGCGCTGTCGTTTTTCCTCCGAGCCCGCTTCGCGCCCTGGAGCTGACTGCTCCCGATGCGGTGCGCGTGGTGATTTTGGGGCAAGACCCCTACCATGGGCGGGGTCAGGCAGAGGGGTTGGCATTTTCGGTGGCGCCGGGCGTGCAGCTTCCGCCATCATTGCGCAACATATTCAAGGAATTGCAGCGCGATCTGGGAACCCCGTTTCCGTCGTTTCCAGTGCCGGGAGGAAGCCTGACACTCTGGGCGCGCCGCGGCGTGCTGCTGTTAAATACCTGTCTGACAGTGGAAGAGGGGCAGCCAGCGAGCCATGCCGGAAGAGGCTGGGAGGTGTTGACCGACGCCATCATCGGTCAAGTATCCCGAACCGGGCAGCCGTGTGTCTTCATGTTGTGGGGCGCCCACGCCCAAAGCAAACGCGCAATCATCGATCAAAAGCGCCACTTGGTGCTCACTGCCAACCACCCGTCTCCCTTGTCTGCCCTGCGCCCGCCAGTGCCGTTTATTGGTTGTGGACATTTTTCCCGTGCGCGGGAGTGGCGCGACGAGCATGCGGTCGCAGCACCAAGCCCCTAAGCAAGGTCAGCGATTTTCCTGGACTTCAACAAAAACCGGCGCTGCTAGCGCGACAGTCCTTGAACTTCATGGCATAATCCGGGGTTCACCTTAGGAGAGGTGGCCGAGTGGTTAATGGCAGCAGACTGTAAATCTGCCCTCTTACGAGTACGCTGGTTCGAATCCAGCCCTCTCCACCAGTGATGAATGAGCTGATCAATGGACCGATGCCTGTAAGGCGAGCCTTTGCGGGGTTCGTATAGTGGTAATACCTTAGCCTTCCAAGCTAAAGCGAGGAGTTCGATTCTCCTACCCCGCTCCACAGTTTGTTTGTCGTTGTTGGTTGCGCAAGATTGAAGCCCATTTGGCTCAGTGGTAGAGCACTCCCTTGGTAAGGGAGAGGTCGCGGGTCCGATTCCCGCAATGGGCACCAGGTTTTTGATGGTTTGAACTATTCACTTTTCGGAGCTGATTATGGGAAAAGAAAAATTCGCACGTACCAAGCCCCACGTCAACGTGGGCACGATTGGACACGTTGACCACGGCAAGACGACGCTGACGGCGGCGATCACCTCGGTGATGGCGGCCAAGTTTGGCGGCACTGCCAAGGCCTACGACCAGA
>CAJBVC010000062.1 GCA_903958915.1 uncultured beta proteobacterium | reverse complement strand
GTGGCAACAAGCTGAATTTCAATCGGCGCGTTGCCAGGAAGCGTGGCAACCCCGATGGCCGCCCGACAGCCGATTCCGTCATGGCCCAATTCACGCTGCAAATAGGCCGACGCAAAGTCCGCCAGGCGCGCATGGGCGGTGAGGCCTGGCTCACCCGCGATGTATACCGTGAGGCTGAGAATTCCCACAATTCTTTCCGGTGGTACTGCAAGCAGGCGTGCGGCGGTCAGGGCATTCTTCGCTGCAAGTTCGATGGCTGGCTGGTATGTCTCCAGCGACACATCGGGACTGACGGGCCCTACGAACACGAGCACGCCATTGTCTCGCGGCGTCATGCCTGAGGTGTAGACCAGGTCTCCATGCCGCTTGGCGGGCACATAATTTCCCTGGGGGGCCGGTGCTTGCATCATTTCCGATACCTTTCAATCAAAGCGCAGGTGCGCGCCACGGCCTGCACTGCCGCCTCATGGTCTTGCGAAAAGTTGAAGCGGATGCTGTCGGTGCTGTGGGGCCCGAACTCGGCTCCTGGCGTCACCATGACTCCTGCCTGCTGGCGCAGAAGCGTCACAAACGTGGGGTGGGGCACCACCAACTCGGGCAAGCGAGGAAACAAGTAGCTGCCCGCTTGCGGGGTGCGTGCTGCCAGCCCACCCACGGTGCGAAGCCCTTGCAACAAGGCATCACGAATGGACTGGTGCAGCCCAATGCGCTCCTGCATCCACCCCGGGGGTTCTGCAAACCAGGTTCTGAGTACCGACTGGCTGTAGCCTCCAGCGCGCAGGGACACGATGGCCTGCAGCTTTTCCATCCGATCAATCAACGCTGCAGTTCCGAAAGCGGCGCCCACCCGGTAACCGCTGAGGGACTCCGTCTTGGACGGGCCGATGATGGTGATCAGATTGGGCGGCGCCTTGGAGCGTGCCCGCAGATGGGTGTAGCGGCAACCGTCATACAGAAGCCGGGAATAGAGCTGATCGACGATCACGGTGGCGCCATAGGTCTGGGCCAGACCGGCAATACTGTCAATTTCAGCTTCCGAGTACACCACGCCAGCCGGGTTGTTCGGGTTGGAGAAAACGAACACTTTGGCACCGCACTTGAAGGCATCTTCCAGCTGGGTCAAATCGATCCCAGCGCAGTCATTTGTTGACAGATAGTCCAGCTGGACCGGGACGATCTCTGCACCAAAAAATTGCACCAGCTTGCGGTTGGCGAAATAGTCGGGCTGCACAATCGCCACCTTGTCCCCGGCGGTGACGCAGGCCGCCACCGCCAGAAACAACGCACCCTGGGTTCCCGGGGTGATGATCAAATCGGTATCCGGTGCCACCGGCGCACCGCTGAACTCTGCGAGTTTGGCCGCCAGATGCACCCGGATATCTTCCTTGCCGCGGTAGACGGTATAGGCTTGCTCAGCGCCGGATTGGACGCCAGCGGTGAAGGCCTCGAAGGAACCCGGGGTCGGTTCGAACGCATCGACATCACCGTGCGAAAAGTCCACCGGTCTGCCTGGAATCGGTTCACCGCGGAGCAGGTTGCTAAGGTCCGACGCTTTTTGCCGCCCCTCCTGGCCGGGGGCGTTGTCGGTGGCAAGCCTGGCAAATTTGTCTTCGATACTCTGCATACGGACCTTGGCGTTTGTTGGTGCCGGAATGTTAACAAGCTCAAACCCAATCAAGCTTCGGGTTCGAGGCCCAGAGGTGTCAGAATCTTCCTATGCCAAATACCTATCTCATCGTCCCCTTCAAGGACAAGGATGCCGCCAAAGCCCTGGGCGCCCGGTGGGATGCTGTGCAGCGGCAGTGGTTTGTCCCGGATGGCCGCGATCTGAC
>CAJBVC010000061.1 GCA_903958915.1 uncultured beta proteobacterium | reverse complement strand
GATACGGCAAATGGCGCGCCCAAACAACTGTTGTCGCAGTCAATGTCGCAGTAAACTGTGCCCCTTTTACCCCTAACCTGTGCGGATTTCCTATGAAAACTGGTGTGCTACTTCTCGGCCTGGCGTTGCAGAACTCTTGGGCTTGGGCGGACGATGCTGCAATGTTGCGCTGCCGGGCACTGGCGGAGTCGGGTCCCCGTCTGGCCTGTTACGACGCGCTGGCCAACGGCATCGGGTCTGCAGCGAAAAGCGCATCTGTCGCTTCATCGAGCCCCATGGTTGCTGGCGCTGCACCCGCTGCCAATGTGCCACCGCCAACGCCGCCCCAGCAGGCGACCAGCCAATTCGGCTTGGAACGCCAGGCGGCTCAGGCGCAAGCCGAGTCGATCCAGAGCCGCATCGACGGCAAGTTTGAAGGCTGGGTCGCCAACGCTCTGCTGACATTTGCCAACGGTCAGGTCTGGCAGATTTCAGACGGCAGCCGTGCCTATGTCGAACTGGTGAACCCCAAGGTGTCGGTCCGTCGGGGCTTCATGGGCGCCTACTACCTGGACATCGATGGAAGTAATCTGACGCCGCGGGTGCGCCGCGTCAAGTAGCCCATTATTGGGAGCCAGCCTTCTGCTGGCGCTTGCTCCGGGCGCGGATGTTCAGCGCTTCCACTCCAAGCGAAAACGCCATGGCGGCGTAGATGTAACCCTTGGGCACGTGCTCGTCGAAGGCTTCGGCGGTGAGGGCCATGCCCACCATCACCAGAAACGCCAACGCCAGGACCTTGACCGACGGGTGCTTGTCGACAAAATCGCCAATCGGCTTGGCAGCGACCAGCATGACGCCCACCGAAGTGACCACGGCGGCAATCATCACGCCGATCTGGTCGACCATGCCGACCGCGGTAATGACCGAGTCCAGCGAAAACACGATGTCAATGATCGCTATTTGTCCAATGACGGACCAGAACAACTTGTTGCCGGCGGCCTTCAAGGCGACGGGGTCGGTTTGTTCGGGCGCATGCTGCTCACGCGCTTCCACTTCGATGAAAATTTCATGGGATGCCTTGTAGAGCAAAAACAGTCCACCCAGCAGCAGCACCAGATCGCGGCCACTGAACCCTTTACCCAGCACGCTGAACAGGTCCACGGTCAGGCCCATCACCCAACTCAGCGTCAACAGCAGCAGCAGGCGCGACACCATGGCAAACCCAAGACCGAGCCGACGGGCCTTATCGCGCACATCGGCGGGCAGGCGCCCGACCAGAATGGAAATGAAGATGATGTTATCAATGCCTAAAACGATCTCCAGAGTCGTGAGCATTGCAAACGCAATCCACATGTTGGGGTCAAGTAGCATGTCCATGGGAAAGGGGCTTTCTGAAAGGTGAGATCGTGTTGGTACGGCTTCAAACAACCTGTTGCTATCGCGAGACTACTGTTGCACCTGACTATTGAACCTTTGCCAGCGTCAGGGTGCCGTACCAGGCGCGGATGTCACTCTGTGTGTTATCGGTATCGGTCATGATGCCCACGCCGACCAGGTTGCCCGGGGCCTCGCCGAAGGCTTTTTCAAAGTCTGCCCGCACGTCACGCTCGTAGTCCAGCCAACGGTTGAGGTTTTTCCCGCCCGACTCGACCACCAATTTGCGAATGCGGTCGGTGCGTGGATTGGTGATGACCGAGCCTGCTACACGGGTATTGCACCATACATACATCAAGGTGGCGTACGGCATGGGCTCACCGGTCAACGCATGCGACAACTCCGAGAGCATGGCGTTTTTGGCGGAAAACTTCGAGCGGTCTCCGTCGAAGGCCAACACGATACGCACCGGAGAGTCGTCCATTTCGCGCACGGCCATGTCGGCTTGGGCAATCAGTTCAGGCACTTTCCAGGAGAACTTCAGCTGACTCAACTCGGAAGG
>CAJBVC010000060.1 GCA_903958915.1 uncultured beta proteobacterium | reverse complement strand
CCGCGCGCAGCCCGACGCCAGCCTTGTGGACCGCATGGGGAGATGCATGAAACGATTGCATGGACCGCATTGTAATAGCCAGAATTACTTGGCCATTACAGACGATCCAGTACTAAAGGGCATCTACGACGGCCTGGCCCATCTCGCGGGTGGACACCTTGGTCGTGCCGGCGCTGTAAATGTCGGCAGTGCGCAGCCCCTGCTGCAACACTCTTTGTACCGCTGTCTCAATGCGCAGCGCCGCCTCCTCCTGGTTGAGACTGAAGCGCAGCATCATGGCCGCGCTTAAAATGGTTGCCAGGGGGTTGGCGATGCCTTTGCCAGCGATGTCGGGTGCGCTGCCATGACTGGGCTCGTACAGCCCCTGGTTGCTGGAATTCAGACTCGCTGAAGGCAACATGCCGATGGAGCCGGTGAGCATGGAGGCTTCGTCGGAGAGGATGTCGCCAAACATGTTTCCCGTGACGACCACATCAAACGCTTTTGGGGCTTTGACCAGTTGCATGGCGGCGTTGTCCACGTACATGTGCTGCAGTTCCACGTCCGGGTACTGGCCGTGCACTTCGGTCACCACGTCCTTCCAGAACTGGAAAGTTTCCAGCACGTTGGCTTTGTCCACGCTGGTCACCTTTTTGCTGCGCTTGCGGGCCGCCTGGAACGCGACGTGGGCAATGCGCTCGATCTCGGGCTTGCTGTAACGCATGGTGTCGAAGGCTTCTTCGGCACCCGGGAAATGCCCATCGGTCGCGATGCGGCGGCCACGTGGCTGGCCGAAGTAGATGTCTCCGGTCAATTCGCGAATGATCAGGATATCCAGACCTGCAATCAGTTCGGGTTTGAGGCTGGAGGCGCCCACCAACTGTTCGTAGCAAATGGCCGGGCGAAAGTTGGCAAAAAGACCGAGGTTCTTGCGCAAACCCAATATGGCCTGCTCCGGGCGAAGGGGGCGGTCCAGGGTGTCGTATTTCCAGTCGCCCACTGCGCCAAACAATATGGCATCGGCTTGCTTGGCCAAGGCCAGGGTGGACTCGGGCAGGGGGTGCCCGTGGGCCTCGTAGGCGGCCCCACCCACCAGCGCGGTCTCCATCTCAAACTTGAGGTCCAGTGCCTGCAAAACCCGCACCGCTTCGGCCACGATTTCGGTACCAATACCGTCACCCGGCAACACTGCAATTTTCATATTCATTCTCCTTGAAAGCCGCTTACGCAAGCATGGTGCGCGCCAGCCAGGGTTTTTGTGCGAGACGTTCAGCCTCGAAGGTCTTGATCTTGTCGGCGTAGCGCAGCGTCAATCCGATGTCATCGAGCCCATTGAGCAGGCAGTACTTGCGAAAAGCCTGTACCTCAAATGCCATTTCTTCGCCTTGCGGCAGCACAACCACCTGGCGCTCCAGATCAATGGTCAGCTGGTAACCCGGAAAGGCCAGCGCTTCGTGGAACAGCTTGTCAACCTGGGGTTCGCTGAGCACGATCGGCAGCAGGCCGTTCTTGAAGCTGTTGTTGAAGAAGATGTCGGCATAACTCGGTGCGATGATGGCGCGAAAGCCAAACTGTTCCAGCGCCCAGGGGGCGTGTTCACGCGAGGAGCCACAGCCAAAATTCCTGCGGGCCAGCAGTACGGAGGCTCCCTGGTAGCGTGGCTGGTTCAGAACAAAATCAGGGTTGGGTCGGCGACTGTTCGGGTCCTGGCCCGGAAAGCCGGTGTCCAGGTAGCGCCACTCGTCAAACAGATTGGGACCAAAGCCGGTCTTGCGAATGGACTTGAGAAACTGCTTGGGAATGATGGCGTCGGTGTCGACGTTTTCCCGGTCCATGGGAGCCACCAGACCCTGGTGAATGGTGAACTTGTTCATTTCTTCTTCGCCGCGTCTTCGATCTTTTCACCGGCCTTCTGCAGGTCCTGGCCCACACCTTTCACGGTATTGCAGCCACTCAAGGCGAGCAAGCCTGCCAATGCAATCAGGGTAATAAGTGTCTTCATCGTGCCATCTCCGGGGGTTAGCTGAATTTTCGAACGTCGACAAAATGCCCGTGGATGGCAGCGGCTGCCGCCATCGCCGGGCTCACCAGATGGGTGCGGCCACCGGTGCCCTGACGTCCTTCAAAATTGCGGTTGCTGGTGGAGGCGCAGCGCTCCCCGGGCTCCAGGCGATCGGCATTCATGGCCAGGCACATGGAGCAGCCCGGCTCGCGCCACTCAAAGCCTGCAGCCGTAAATATGGTGTGCAGACCCTCACGCTCAGCCTGGTCTTTCACCAGACCAGACCCGGGAACGACCATGGCCAATTTGACATTGGAGGCAACTTTGCGCCCCAGATGCTTCACAATGGCCGCCGCTTCGCGCATGTCTTCGATACGGCT
>CAJBVC010000059.1 GCA_903958915.1 uncultured beta proteobacterium | reverse complement strand
GCCAAGACCGGCGTATTGCTGAACAACGAAATGGATGATTTCACCGCCAAGGTTGGTGTTCCCAATATGTATGGCCTGGTGCAAGGCCAGACCAATTCGATTGCGCCGGGCAAGCGGCCCTTAAGCTCCATGAGTCCGACCATTGTCAGCAAGGACGGCAAGCCGGTGATGGTGCTGGGCACACCCGGTGGCAGCCGCATCATCACCGCCGTGACACACGCCATCCTGAATGTGATCGACTACGGCATGAACGTGCAAGAGGCCGTGGATGCGCCACGTTTTCACCAGCAGTGGCTGCCAGACCTGACCAATGTGGACGTTTTTGCGGTGAGCCCGGACACCCGCAAGCTGCTGGTCGACATGGGGCACAACCTGGGCGCACCACAACCCGCCAACCACCTGGCAGCGATTTTGGTGGGTGCCCCTTCTTTGGGTGGCAAGCCGCGCGGTAATAACCAGTTTTACGGCGCCAATGATCCGCGCCGCAACACCGGGTTGGCGCTCGGCTATTGAGGGCCTCGCCGGACCGATGGGTTAAGCCCCATCCGGCTTGATTTGCGCTCTGGCAATGACCGGCTTCCAGCGCGCCTGCTCGGCTTTGATGAACGCATCAAACTCGGCGCCGGTGTTACCGATGGCCAATGCCGTATCGACCGCCAGCTTGTCCTTGACCAGGCTGCTGCGGCTGGCCTTGATGGCTTCGGCTTCGAGTTTCGCCACGTTGGCGCTAGGCCATTTGGCAGGTGCCAGCAAGCCATACCACTGGGTCATCTCAAAGCCTTTGAAGCCCTGCTCCGCAACGGTGGGGACATCGGGCAACTGCGGCAGGCGCGTGGCCGTGCCGGTGGCGATGCAGCGCAGCTTGCCCGACCTGATGAATTGCAGCAATGCCGGCGCGCCAACAGAAGCTGCGTCCAGACGGCCTGCCATCAGGTCCACCAGCATGGGCCCGGTGCCACGGTAGGGTACATGCAGGACAAACGTGTCGGACACCATCTTCAGGTACTCAAAAGCCAGGTGCCCTGCACTGCCATTGCCGGCAGAACCATAGTTCAGCTGACCGGGTCTGGCCTTGGCATAGGCCACCCACTCCTTGAGGTTCTTGACCGGCAGGTCCGGGTGCACAACGTACAGGCTGGGGACCTTGGACACCAGCGTGACCGGCACAAAGTCTTTGGCCGCGTCATAGGGCAGTTTGGCAAAGATGTAAGGATTGACCGCCAGGGTACCAATGTGCCCCAGTATGAAGGTGTGGCCATCCGTAGAGTTGGCCACTTCCTGCATGGCGATGTTGCCCGCTGCCCCTGGCTTGTTTTCCACAAATACGTTCTGGCCCAGGGTCTTGGTCATCTCTCCGGCCACCGCGCGTGCCACAATTTCAGAGCTGCCACCCGGTGCGAACGGCACCACCAACCGCAACGGCTTACCGGGCCAACCGGCCTGGGCGCGCGCTTGCGGTAGCCACAGACTGGATGCGGTTGCGCCGACAGCGAGCAGCGCGCTGCGGCGGTTGAAATTACTTGGCAACGACACGCACCATCTCGAGACACTTGTTCGAATAGCCCCACTCGTTGTCGTACCAGGCCACAATCTTCACGAAGGTGCCATCCAGCGCAATGCTGGCGTCGGCATCAAACACGCTGGTGCAGGTCTCGCCACGGAAGTCGGTCGCGACAACCTTGTCTTCTGTGTACCCCAGCACGCCCTTCAAAGCACCCTGGCTCTGTGCTTTCATTTCAGCGCAGATTTCTTTCAGTGTGGCTTCGGTGTTCAGTTCGCAAGTCAGGTCAACCTCCGACACATCGCTGGTAGGCACGCGGATCGACATGCCTGTGAGCTTTTTGTTCAGCGAGGGGATCACCACACCAACCGCCTTGGCCGCACCCGTGCTGGAGGGAATGATATTTTCGAGAATG
>CAJBVC010000058.1 GCA_903958915.1 uncultured beta proteobacterium | reverse complement strand
GACCCGGATGAGTACGCAAAAGAGCAGTCTGCTGCGCGACATGTCGTTGGCAGTTCTGGCATTTCGAACTTCCGTGATTGAGCGACGTCTGGCGCTGGAGGCCGAGCGGGAAGCGCGGGACATGGTGCACGCCATGATTGAGAACGCGCCGTATGCGATCTATCTGATTGACCCGCAGAGCCTGAAATACATCCTGGTCAATGCCACAGCGTGCCGCATCTTGGGTTACACCCGCGAGGAGATGCTGGACATGACCCTGCAGGACACCCAGGCCCTGATTGAGCCACAGGAGCTTCCGGCGCGGGTGGAGGCGGCCATGGCACCCGGAGGGATGGAGTTTGACAACCGCTACCGCCGCAAGGATGGCACCGAGCTCGACGCTCACCTGAGCACCGGGCCGCTGGTCTTGAAAGGGCGCAACTATCTGTTGGCGATGTGGAGCGACATTACCGAGAAGAAACGCATGACGCTGGAGCTTGAGCGCCATCGCAACCAGCTCGAGCAACTGGTGGCCGAGCGCACCAGTGAGCTCAATGACGCCCTAGCCGAGGTGCGGCAGGCGCAGGCGGTGGCTGAGGCGGCCAACCGCAGCAAGAGTGACTTTCTGGCCAATATGAGCCACGAGATCCGCACGCCCATGAACGCCATCATCGGCATGAGTCATCTGGCACTCAAGACGAATCTGGACAAGAAGCAGCGTAACTACATCGAGAAGGTGTCGCGTTCGGGCGAGAACCTGCTTGGCATCATCAATGACATTCTCGACTTCTCCAAAATTGAGGCGGGCAAGATGTCGATGGAGAGCATCCCATTTCGCCTCGAAGATGTGTTGGACAACCTGGCCAGTCTGGTCGGCATGAAGGCCGAAGACAAGGGAATTGAGTTGCTTTTTGATGCGTCCCAGGACGTACCCACGGCGCTGGTGGGCGACCCGTTGCGGCTGGGGCAGGTGCTGATCAACCTCGGCAACAATGCGGTCAAGTTCACCGAGCGGGGTGAGGTGGTGGTAGGGGTAGAAATCGTGGCGCAGGATGCGCAGGCAGTGGAACTGCACTTCTGGGTGCGCGATACAGGCATTGGCATGACGCCCGAACAAAGCAGCCGGATGTTCCAGTCGTTCAGTCAGGCGGATTCCTCCACGACCCGGAAGTACGGCGGCACTGGGCTGGGATTGGCGATTTCCAAAAACCTGGTGCAGCAGATGGGTGGACGCATCTGGGTCGAGAGTGTTGAGGGAAAAGGCTCCGTTTTTCACTTTCATGCGACCTTTGGCATGCAGGCGGGCTTGGCACCTAGGCGCATGTTCACGGCCGATGAGTTGCGTGGTGTACGCATTCTGGTGGTGGATGACAATGCTGCAGCGCGCGAAATTCTGGCCGGAATGGCACGCTCATTTGGCCTGAACGTTGATGTTGCCGCCGGCGCCGGGCAAGCCCTGCGCATGGTGGCGCAAGCGGACGGCGAACAACGTTCCTACAGCCTGCTGCTGGCCGACTGGAAGATGCCCGATATGGATGGCGTGCAGATGGTCTCTCAACTCCGGACCGAAGGCCTGACCCATATGCCTGCGGTCATTATGGTGACTGCCTACGGTCGGGATGAAGCGCTGGGGGAGGCCGAACGACAGGGTGTCACGATCAAGTCGGTGCTGACCAAGCCCGCTTCGCCCTCCACGTTGCTGGAGGCCATTGGCGAGGCGCTGGAAAAAGGGCATGTTGCAGAAACCCGTAAAGAGCAAAAGGCCGATGGCCTGAGCGAGGCCATGGCCAAATTGCGCGGCGCGCGCGTGTTGCTGGTGGAAGACAACGAAATGAACCAGGAGCTCGCCCTCGAATTGCTGGCACAGGCCGATGTGGAGGTGGAGCTGGCCATCCATGGACAGCAGGCACTGGACCGACTTGCAGTCGATGCCCGTTTCGACGGCATTCTGATGGACTGCCAGATGCCGGTAATGGACGGCTACACGGCAACGCGTGAGATCCGGAAAAACCCCGCTTTCAGCAAGATTCCCATACTGGCCATGACGGCCAATGCCATGGCGGGTGACCGTGAAAAGGTGCTTGAAGCGGGCATGAACGACCACATTGCCAAGCCACTGAATGTGCAGGGAATGTTTGCCACACTGGCGCAATGGATCACGCCTGCGGCGCCGCTGGCGGCGGGGTCGGCATTGCGCAAACCGGTCGTCGGCAAACCCCTGGGCAGCCCGTGGTTGCAGGAGTTGGTGGGTATCGATGTGCGCGCCGGCATGGCCACTACCTTGAACAACGAAAAGCTGTACAAGCGCCTGCTTCTGAAGTTCCGCGAAGGTCAGCGTGACTTTGGCACGCTGTTTACCCTGGCGCGCTCGGACGCCGATGCCTCCGCGGCAGAGCGCTGTGCCCACACCCTGCGGGGAACTGCGGGCAATATCGGTGCCCGGCGGGTGCATGAGGCGGCGCAGTTGCTGGAAAAAGCCTGCAAGGCGCGTGCATCCGAGGTAGAAGTGGGGTCGCTTCTGCAGGCGACATTGTCGGAGCTTCAGCTTGTCCTGATTGCGCTGCAAAGTCTGGAGCCCGATGAGCCAGCGCAGGCCAGCATGCAACCCGTGGTTGCGGTGGACGATGAGAAACTCCAGCAGGTCACGGACAGTCTGCAGCGCCTGCTGCTGCACGGTGACTCTGGTGTATTTGAGGAATGTGAAAAGAATGCGGACCTGCTGCAAGCCGCGTTGGGCAGCCACTGGCCGCCGGTGCTGGAGAGTCTACGGAATTTCGATTTTGAGCTGGCGCTGGAACTGCTGCAAACAGCACTGCGGATGCGGGTACAACGCGAGGGAGCGAATTGATGGAAATGCCGATGGAAGGCGTTGAAAAATCGACGATCCTGGTGGTGGACGATACACCGGACAACCTGGCCTTGATGATGGATCTGCTCAAAGACACCTACAAAGTGCGGCTCGCCAACAGTGGTGAGCGTGCCTTGAAGATGTTGGTAGGCAGCCCGCCGCCCGATCTGATTCTGCTGGACATCATGATGCCGGGAATGGACGGCTATGAGGTCTGTCAGCGCCTGAAGAGCAACCCGGTCACGCGCGACATTCCGGTGGTATTTCTGACAGCCAAGACCGAGGTGGAAGACGAAAAAAGAGGGCTTGAAATCGGCGCCGTGGACTACCTCACCAAGCCCGTGAGTCCGCCGATTGTGCTGGCACGCATCAAGATTCATCTGGCGCTCAAGGCACATGCCGACTTCCTGCGCGACAAGAGCGACTTTCTGGAAAACGAGGTGACCCGTCGCACGCGCGAGGTGATGGCGATTCAGGATGTCACCATTCTGGCCATGGCATCGCTGGCCGAAACGCGGGACTCCGATACGGGCAACCACATCCGGCGTACGCAGTTTTATGTCAAGGCGCTGGCAGAACACCTGCGCAACCACCCGCGCTTTGCGGCTTCCCTGAACGAGTCCACCATCCAGATGTTGTTCAAGTCGGCGCCATTGCACGACATTGGCAAAGTCGGCATACCAGACCGCATTTTGCTCAAGCCCGGCCGCTTTGATGCCCACGAGTTTGAAGTGATGAAGACCCACACCACGTTGGGGCGCGATGCCATCGCACACGCTGAGAAACAGCTGGGGATGCAGGTCGACTTTCTGTCGATGGCCAAGGAAATTGCACTCTCGCACCAGGAAAAGTGGGATGGCACGGGCTATCCGCAGGGGCTGGCAGGGGACGCCATTCCAATGTCTGCGCGGTTGATGGCGGTTGCCGACGTGTACGACGCACTCATCAGCCGGCGTGTCTACAAGGAGGGGATGCCGCATGCGCAGGCGGTTGGCATCATTGCCCAGGGTCGGGGCAGCCACTTCGACCCCGACATTGCTGACGCTTTTGTGGCCTTGCGGGACGAGTTTTATGCCATCGCCCAGCGTTTTGCCGACAGCGACGACGATCTGGCGCAGAAGAAGGCCACGCAGGAGCGACTCGGCGATACTTGAGCCATGAACGTTCTGTACCAAATTACTTCACTTCTGCTGGAGGTGGCCGCCGGCCTGCTGGCGGGCACCTGTCTGCTGCGCCTGTACATGCAGTACCAGCGCATCCCAATGTCTACCCGGTCGGGCAACCCCCTGGGCAAGTTCATCTTTGCCGCTACCGATTGGCTAGTTTTGCCACTGCGCCGGGTCATACCTGCGGCCGGGCGCTGGGACTTGTCGAGCCTGGTGGCTGCCTATCTGGTGCAACTGGTGGAGTTTGTGATTCTGTGGGCGATCAGTGGCATGGGGGGTAACGTACTGACGGTGGGCGTGCTGGCTGCCTTTGGTGTGGTGCGCCTGGCCATTTCCGGTTTGACCGTGCTGGTCATTGTTTACGCAATTTTGTCGTGGGTACAGACCCAGTCGATGATGGCCGACATACTGGAACGGTTGGTCAT
>CAJBVC010000057.1 GCA_903958915.1 uncultured beta proteobacterium | reverse complement strand
GTGGCCGTAGGAAGCAGTCTTCTCGTAGATAGGGCGCAACAGGTCGAGCATCTGAATGATGCCCTTGGGGCGCAGATCAAAGTGGGCATTCACCAACTCGGCAATTTTGTCGTCAGAGATAACGCCAGTACCTTCGGTGTAGACCGTCACATTCATTGGTTTGGCTACGCCAATGGCGTAAGCCACCTGAATCTGGCATTGGCGCGCCAGCCCCGCAGCCACCACATTCTTGGCCACATAGCGGGCTGCGTACGCAGCGGAACGATCCACTTTGGAAGGGTCTTTGCCAGAGAAAGCGCCACCTCCATGGGGGCAGGCGCCGCCGTAGGTATCGACAATGATCTTGCGACCCGTCAGGCCGCAATCACCTTGCGGGCCACCGATAACGAAGCGACCGGTAGGGTTGACCAGGTAGCGGGTGTTGCGCAGCCATTCCTTGGGTAGCACGGGCTTGATGATCTCCTCGATCACGGCATCAATGAACTCCTGCTTCATGGTCGTGCCGTTGCTCATCTCGGGGCTGTGCTGGCTGGAGACCACGACCGTGTCGATGCTGTGGGGCTTGCCGTCCACGTAGCGCATGGTGACCTGGCTCTTGGCGTCCGGACGCAGGAAGGGCAGGCGTCCGTCTTTGCGTAGCTGGGCCTGGCGCTCTACCAGGCGGTGGGCGTAGTAGATAGGCGCCGGCATCAGCTCAGGGGTCTCGTTGCAGGCATAGCCAAACATCAGGCCCTGGTCGCCGGCACCGGTGTTGAGGTGGTCGTCAGACGCATGGTCCACGCCCTGGGCGATGTCGTTGGATTGTTTGTCGTAAGCAACCAGTACCGCACAACCCTTGTAGTCAATGCCGTACTCGGTATTGTCGTAGCCGATCCGTTTGATGGTGTCGCGCGCCACCTGGATGTAGTCCACATGGGCGTTGGTGGTGATTTCTCCCGCCAGCACCACCAGGCCGGTGTTGCACAGGGTTTCGGCCGCCACGCGGGACTTGGGGTCCTGCTTGAAAATCGCGTCCAGAATTGCGTCCGAAATTTGATCCGACACCTTGTCGGGGTGGCCTTCAGAAACAGACTCGGAAGTAAAGAGAAAATCGTTCGCCATAAAAAAGCTCCAAAAAAGTAAACAACCCTTTCGCGTTGCCTAGGCTTTGGGAGCTTTCAGCGAACGCTTTAGCAGATTTGTCATTGGTTTGACAAGGCACAATGGCAATCTTGAAGGTGGCCACTGTGTGCGTCGCCCTGCAAGTAGTTCTGTAACTCAGCGACGCCAACATTTTACGCTATGCAAGCTCTCTTTCGATGGTGTGCCCATTTGCCGCTGCCGGTGTTGCACGCCTTCGGGGTGCTCATGGGCTGGTTGGTTTATTGGGCATCACCCACCTACCGACAGCGGTTCAAGGAAAACACCAGGCAGGCCGGGCTGCCTTGGCCCGCCGTTCGTCCTGCCATTGGCGAAACCGGAAAACTGGTGTTCGAGTTACCCTGGATCTGGCTGCGACCCCATGCCCAAAAGCAACCCAGGATTACCTGGCATGGTGTGGAATTGGTGGAGCAAGCGCTGGCACTTGGCAAGGGCGTGATATTCATGACGCCCCATGTGGGATGTTTTGAGGCGATTCCCCAAGCGCAGGTGCAGCGATTTCCATCGGCTGGCGCCATGACGCTGCTGTACCGACCGTCAAAGTCGGCATGGTTTGACACCGTGCTGCGGGAGGTGCGCTCAGCTCCGGGGCTGGAGCCAGCACCCACGACCACGGGTGGCGTTCGCATGGTGCTCAAGGCGTTGAAACAAGGTCGTGTCATTGGCCTTTTGCCAGATCAGGTGCCCGGTGACGGACTAGGGGTGTGGGCGCCTTTCTTCGGCAAATCAGCGTATACGATGACATTGGCGGTACGGCTGGCGCAGCAGACCGGGGCCACACTGTTGTTGACCTGGGGTGATCGTCTCGCTTGGGGCCAGGGCTATGTGGTGCATGTGGAACCACTGAATTTGCCGTTGGACCAGTCCAATGAAGTGTGTGCTGCTGCGTTGAATCGGGCGATGGAAGAACTCATCGCGCGCCGGCCAAACATGTATTTGTGGAGTTACGCGCGCTACAAGCAGCCGCGCAAAGACGACTGATGGAGCATTGAACGTGTTATCGCATGGGGTCATTGCACTGATGCGCATGGTCGCCTGGCTGCCGCTGGCCTGGGTGCGCGCTTTGGGCTGGGCGCTTGGATGGTTGCTCTACGCACTGATTCCTTCGCGCAAGAAAATTGCAATGACGAATTTGAAATTGTGTTTCCCGGCCATGCCAGAAGGTGAAAGAAGGCAACTGGTGCAGCAGGTGTTTGTCTGCTTTGCGCAATCCTGGCTGGATCGGGGCTGGCTGTGGCATGCGTCGCCTAACGTCATTAGAAAGCGCCTGCGGCTCTCGGGCGACGTGCATCAGCTCGACGGCAGCACGCCGACCTTGATTCTTGCACCGCACTTTGTGGGGCTGGACGCAGGCGCCACAGCGTTGTCACTGATGGTGCCGCGGCAGTTCACCACCATCTACACGCGCCAGTCCAACCCAGTCATGGACGCCTGGATTGCCCAGGGGCGGCGTCGCTTTGGCAATGCACGTCTGTTTGATCGGTCTCAGGGCGTCAAGTCCATCATCGCGTCCTTGCGGGTGGGCGAACCGCTGTATTTGTTGCCCGATATGGATTTTGGGGCAGAGGACTGCGTTTTCGTACCGTTCTACGGAGTGCCGGCGGCAACCATTCCATCGCTGGCCCGATTCGCACGGCTCGGGCGGGCGAAAGTCGTTCCGGTGGTGACCCGCATGACGCGTGACGGCTACGAGGTCTGCATCGAACCGGCCTGGGAAGGTTTTCCGGGCGACGATGTGGTGGCCGATACGGCATTGATGAATGCGTGGTTACAGCAACGCATCGACACCATGCCCGAGCAGTATTTCTGGGTGCACAAGCGATTCAAGACGCGGCCAC
>CAJBVC010000056.1 GCA_903958915.1 uncultured beta proteobacterium | reverse complement strand
TGGTAGGCACGCGGCAGCGGCGCCATGCACTGGCGGGGATCGAAAGCGAAGGCATGGCGCGCACGGCCTGCGTTGAGCGCGTCCGATAGATCCTGCAGCTGGGGCGAGAGGTAATTCCAGTCATCGAGCACCTGCTGCATGCGGTGGGCGATCTGGGACGCGTAATGGGCCTGGCTCAAGTCGCGCGAGACCACCAGCAGTTGGCCATCGCGCGATCCGTCTCGGTAAGTTGCAAGTTTCATGGGAGGGAATTGTCGCTCTGAATTAAACTGCCACATCACCATGGCACACACTCCCGGCATAACCACCTCAAACATCGGCCGTCGCACACGTGCCTTGGTGTTTTTGAGCGCGGCGGTGGTGCTGGCGCATGGCGCCTTTCTGCATGGCGCCCCGCGATGGTCCAGCTTTGCCGTAGCACCATCGGCTGTAGAACTGCGACCCTTTAGCACCCGCATGATTGCAGCGCAACCGCTGGCTGCGCCAGCCGCGCCTGAGGTTGAGACAAACCCATCGGAGGCGCCGCCTGCCAAAACGGTATCGCTGCGCCCGTCGCAGACCTCAGAAACAGAACCAGAATCGGCTCCAGAGCCCGTAGAGCAAGCGCAGGAAGCTACTGAAACCATAGCGCACACAGGTCAACCTGCCGACACTACCCTGCAGTTGGCGAGTGCTGCACCCGCGCTACAAAGCGCTGAACCCACGTCCGCCCCGAGTCACTCGCCCAACGCGGCAAGCCCGTCGCAAGGTGCGTTGCCGGCGCCCTCAGCGCCACCGTGGCGCATCATCGTGCCACGCCCCACGCGCCTGAAATACGGACTCAAAGGCGAAATCAAGGGAATCCCCTATTCCGCCAGCGGTGAGCTGCTCTGGCTGCACGATGGCAATAAGTACGAGGCGCGACTGGAGATCAGCGTCTTCCTGCTGGGGTCCAAAGTGCAAACCAGCAAGGGAGAACTCACACCCCAAGGCCTGGCGCCGATTCGCTTTGGCGACAAGTACCGCTCCGAAGTAGCCGCACATTTCGAGCGCAGCAAGGGCAAGGTAACGTTTAGCGCCAACACCCCCGATGTGCCCCTGCAACCCGATGCGCAGGACCAGGTGAGCGCATTCATGCAACTGGCTACTCTTGTGGGCGGCGATCCGGACCGGTTCCCCCCGGGTATGAAGTTGAGTTTTCAGGCCGTAGGGCCACGATATGCTGAACAGTGGGCCTTCGTGGTTGGCGCCAATGAGATGCTGGATTTACCTGGCGGCAATGTCAAGGCCATGCGTTTCACACGCGAGCCCGCAGCGGAATTTGATACCCGGGGCGATGTCTGGCTGGCCCCGGAAATGGACTACCTGCCGGTGCGTATTCGCCTCACCCAAGCCAACGGTGATTTCCTCGACCTGCTCTGGAAGTCCACGGAAAAACCTTGAAATACGGGTGGGCGCACCCAGTTGCAGTGGAGGCACTATCATCCACACCATGCACACGCTCTACGATTCAGACACTTACTCCGTTACGCACATGCTGGCCAATGCGCCCAGCGAGAGCGCTACAAGCGCTGCACCGATGCTGGCGCGACATGGTTTCGAAATTGTGGACAAACGCGCCGGCAAGGAGGTTTATCTGGACGGATCGTGGGCCGAGTTGTTCCAGCGGCATATCGTGGCTTGGCAAGTAAAGACACCATCCCAGGAAGAGGTGGAAGACACGCTGGAACAGTTTGCCGAACTGGCACAAAACCCGGTGGTAGTGCACTAAAAAGCTCCCTGCTGTCTGGTGCGACAATCGCGCACCATGACTTCGACCTATGTACTGACCCTATCCTGCCCGGACCGCCTGGGGCTGGTCCACGCCGTTTCCGGATTTTTGCTGGAGCGTGGCGGCAATATCGAGGAAGCTGCCCAATACAACGATCCGGGAACGGGCCTGTTTTTCATGCGGGTGCAGTTCCGCTGTGCGCAACTCGCGCAGGAAGACTTGCGCAACCAGCTCAGCGATTTCGCGACCACCTACCAGATGCGCTGCGGGCTCCACGCCACGGCCGAACCCATGCGCACCGTGATTCTGGTCAGCAAGGAAGGCCATTGCCTCAACGATCTGCTGTTTCGCTGGAAGAGCGGCCTGCTGCCGGTGGACATCCGCGCCATCATTTCCAACCACCGCGACTTCTACCAGCTCGCTGCCAGCTACAACGTGCCGTTTCACCACATCGCGGTGTCACGCACCAACAAGGAACAAGCCGAGGCCCGACAGCTCGAAATCATCCCGGAAGAAGAAGCCGAACTGGTGGTGCTGGCGCGCTATATGCAAATCCTGTCGAATGAAATGTGCATGCGGTTGGCTGGGCGCGCCATCAACATTCACCATTCATTCCTGCCCAGTT
>CAJBVC010000055.1 GCA_903958915.1 uncultured beta proteobacterium | reverse complement strand
CCTGGCCATCGACGAAAAGTCGCACTATACCGGCGGACACTGCCAGCGGGTGCCGGCGCTGACCATGATGCTTGCCGATGCGGCCAATGCAACGCACGACGGGCCGCTGGCGGCCTTTAGCATGGACGACCGGGACCGTTACGAGCTTAAGATCGCCGGCCTGTTGCACGACTGCGGCAAAGTCACCACACCTGTGCACGTCGTGGACAAGGCCACCAAGCTACAAACCTTGTTTGACCGCATCGGGCTGATCGACACGCGCTTTGAAGTCTTGAAGCGCGACCATGAAATTGAAACACTGCGTGCCCAAATGGCGCTGCGGGACGTAAAGGATGCGGAAGCCGAAGCCGCGCTGTGGTCGGATTGCCGGGACCACAACCATGCACTCGATGCCGATCGCGAGTTTCTGCGCTTTACCAACACCGGTGGCGAAGCGATGAAAGAGGCCGACATGCAGCGCGTGCGTGACATTGGCCTGAAACACACCTGGCGCAACGTCGACGGCCTGGAAACCAACTTTCTCAGCGCCGATGAAATCGAGAACCTGACCATCCGCGCCGGCACGCTGACGGCAGCCGAGCGCGAAACCATCAACCACCACATTGTTGCCACTATCCGTATGCTGGAGCAGTTGCCGTGGCCAAAACACCTGAAAAAGGTGCCCGAGTTCGCCGGTGGACACCATGAACGGATGGATGGAAAAGGGTATCCCAAGGGCCTTACCCGCGACCAGATGTCGGTGCAGGCGCGGGTCATGGGTATTGCCGACATCTTTGAGGCGCTCACAGCGCGTGATCGGCCCTACAAGATTGGCATGAAACTGTCTCAGGCGATGGGCATCATGTACAAGTTCAGCACCGGCGGTCACATCGATCCCGATCTGTTTGATATCTTCCTGCGTGAGGGCATTTACCGTCGATACGCCGAGCAGTTCCTCGACCCGTGGCAAATCGATGAGGTCAATCCGCAGGAGTGGGTGACACGCTGACGGGACGGACGCGGTCCAGGACTATGTTGTTGCCTGCGGATCCGATCGTCAAACGCAAGACTTCTGCGCGCTGCGGGGCAGCGTCCAGGTCCCAGTCACTCAGCACCACACGTTGCAACCCGTGAGCCAGTGCATGGGTTTGTGGTCGGTGGGTGTGGCCATGGATCAAGGTGGTCGTGTTGGTCTGGTTGAGTAACGCGATGGCAGCGGTGGAATCAACGTCGGCGTAAGTCACTGTGGTCTGCTTGCGGGCCTCGCTCTGTGCCCGGATACTTCTCGCGATGTCAATGCGCTCATTCAGTGGCTTGGCCAGGAATTCTGTCTGCCACTCTATAGTGCGCACCGTGGCACGAAATGCCATGTACGCGGTGTCATCGAGGCACAAGTCATCGGCGTGGCTGAGCAGCCAACGTTCGCCACCAAACACCAGCACAGTGGGGTCTTCCAGCAGTGTGCAATGCGCAGCGGCAGCCAGTGTCGGCCCCATCAGAAAGTCGCGGTTGCCCCGCATCAGATAGAGGGGCCGGCGCGCGGAGCTGGCACGCAGCACTTCAACGCACTGCTGCTCGAAACTCAAGGGAATGTTGGCGGCGTCGTCACCAACCCATACTTCGAACAAATCGCCCAAAATGAAAACGGCATCCGCATTGGCATGCAGAAGGTACTCGCGCCACGCTGAAAAGGTCTTTGGACCTGCGCCGTGCAGATGCAGGTCGGAAATAAACTCAACACGTCGCCAGTGGGATGGAGCCGGTATTTCCATCCTGCGTTCGCTGCAGTGCTACAGCGCCACCGCTTTTTCAATCACAACATCTTCTTTGGGCACGTCGTCGTGATAGCCCTTGCGTGCGGTCTTGACGGCCTTGATCTGGTCCACCACCGCAGTGCCGTCAATGACCTTGCCAAACACGGCATACCCCCAGCCCTGGGTGGATGGCGCCGTGTGGTTCAAGAACGTGTTGTCGGCGATATTGATGAAAAACTGGGCGGTAGCGGAGTGCGGGTCTCCGGTGCGCGCCATCGCCACGGTGTACTCCAGATTCTTCAGTCCGTTGTTGGCTTCATTCTCGATCGGCGCATCGCACGTTTTCTGGTTCATGCCGGGTTCCATGCCGCCACCCTGCACCATAAAGCCCGGGATCACGCGGTGGAAAATGGTGTTGTCGTAGTGCCCTTTGGCCACATACGCCAGAAAGTTGGCAGTCGACTTGGGTGCATTTTCCTGGTCCAGTTCCAGCGTGATGACGCCGTAGCCAGTGATGTGCAGTTCAACTTGTGGATTGCTCATGATTTATTTCACCAAAGTGGCAGAGTTAATGAGGAT
>CAJBVC010000054.1 GCA_903958915.1 uncultured beta proteobacterium | reverse complement strand
GGCGTTTGGCGAGGCGGGCGTGGTCATTTTGCTGACGCTGGTGTCGGTGCATGCCTTGGTGCTGCTGACCAGCGCCACCATCGTGCTTGAACTGGCGGTGGCCCGCGAGGCGGCCAGCAAAGGCTCGGTCGACGGCCCGGGCGCGCTGCGCACGGTGGCGCTGGCGGCGCGCAATGCCATCATCCACCCGGTACCCCTGCCCATCATCGCCGGGTTGTTGTATGCCACGTCGGGTTGGTCGTTGCCGGCGGAGGTGGACAAGGTGCTGGCATGGCTGGGTGGCGCGTTTGGGCCGTTGGCCCTGTTGCTGGTGGGTATGACACTGGCCAACGGTGCGGTGCGCGCGCACTGGAGGGGCGCACTGGTGCTGGCGTTGGCCAAGAATGCGGTCATGCCGCTGCTGGTGGCGGGTTTGTGTACGCTGCTGGGCGTGCAGGGCCTACCGATGCTGGTGATGGTGGTGGCAGCCTCCCTGCCGATTGGCGCCAATGTGTTTCTGTTCTCGCAACGCTACGCAGTGGGCGAGGATGTGGTCACCGCGGCAGTAGGCTTGTCGTCGCTGCTGTCGCTGCTAAGCCTGTCCATGGTGATGGCGTGGTTGGGGCAGGGATGAGTTATTCCATTTCCAAATCATCCGTGTCGTTGTTGTTTCGCCTTGTCGTGCTACAGCACTGCCTTCGGCTTCACGCCTAGACACAAATGATTTGGAAGTGGAATTAGAACGCTGCAGCCTGCGCGTGGATGAGCGCTGAAAATTCTGCCAGTGGCAGCGCTGGGCTAAACAGAAAGCCCTGGTACAAGTTGCAGCCCGCATGTGCCAGAAAATCACGCTGCCCCAGCGTCTCCACGCCCTCGGCAATGACCGACAGGCCCAGGTTCTGCGACAAGGCCACCACGGTTTTTGCGATCGCCGCGTCGTTGGGGTCGGTCAGCACATCGTCGATAAACGACTTGTCAATCTTGAGCTGGTCCAGCGGCAGGCGCTTGAGGTAGGCCAGCGACGAGTAGCCGGTGCCAAAGTCGTCCAGAGAAAACCGGATGCCTTCTGCCTTGAGGGTGCGCATCTTGGCGATGATGTCCTCCTTGTTCTCCAGCAACAGGCTTTCGGTCAACTCCAATTCCAGCTGTTCGGGGCGCGCGCCGGTGTCGCGCAGCACTTGGAGCACCTGGTGGGCAAACGCGGGCGAACGGCACTGGTTCGCGCTCACGTTCACTGCCAGAGTGAGATGCGCAAATGCCTGTTGCCGCGACCAGGCTGCGAGTTGGGCGCAAGCGCTGCACAACACCCACTCGCCAATCGGCAGGATCAGCCCGGTTTCCTCTGCCACCGAGATGAACTGACCCGGTGGCAACAATCCGCGCTCTGGGTGTTGCCAGCGCACCAGGCTTTCGGCGCCCACTATGCGTCCGGCGTGGTTGACCTGCGGCTGGTAGTGCACGACGAACTCATCGTTCTGGATCGCACGACGCAGATCGGATTCGAGTTTGGCGCGGGTAGCGACAGCGGTCTGCATCCGCGGGTCAAAAAAGCGCAATGCGTTTCGGCCAGCCGCTTTGGCCTGGTACATCGCCGTATCGGCGCGTTTGAGCAACTCATCGGCCGAGGCGGCGAGCCCCCGAAAGAGCGCAATTCCGATGCTGCCCGAGCATTGGTGCGATACCTGGGCTGTGGTGGGGTCAGACTGTGCCAGCGTCAGTGTGAAAGACTGCGCGAGCTGGATCAGAATCTTCTCGGCCACCTGCTCGGCCTGCAGTACAGCATGGTCCCTGTCGGCGAGTTCTTCGAGCAGCACCACAAACTCATCGCCGCCCAGCCGCGACACCGTGTCGCCCACCCGCACGCAGGACTGCAGGCGTTGCGCCACTGCCACCAGCAACTGGTCTCCCACATCGTGGCCGAGGGTGTCGTTCAAAATCTTGAAGTTGTCCAGATCGATCATCAGCACGGCACCATGCCGGCCCCGTCGCGCACTGCTGACCAGCGCCTGATTGAGCCGATCGAGCATCAGTCGGCGGTTGGGCAACTGGGTAAGCGCGTCGTAAAACGCAAGGTGCTCAATGCGCTGGGCGGCAGTCTTGCGCTCGGTGATGTCATGGATGATGGAATGCAGGATGTTGCGTCCGTGGAAACGCATCTGGCTGACCGAAACTTCGACATCGCGCACCGCGCCACTGGCGAGACGGTGCTGAAACTCGAAAGTGCCCCCTTGATCGGCAACCACCTTTCGCATCATGCGTTCCGATTCGGACGCTGGAAGGGTGTTGATGTCAAAAATCTTCAAGGCCTGTAACTGCGCCAGCGTATAGCCATAGAAATTCTGCGCCGCAATATTGGCATCGATGATGTGACCGTCCTGCTGATCGATGAGCAGCATCACCACCGAGTTGTCGACAAACTGGCGATGGTAGGCATCTTCGCTGTTGCGCAGCGCCTCCTCCGCCCGCTTGCGGTCGGTGATGTTCTGGTGAATCAGCACAGCGCCACCAGACGACCCCAGCAGCGGAACCACGTGCAACTCGAACCAGCGCTCCTGTGCTGGTGAGTGGCAGGGATACTCCATGGTGAAGTCGCGGGCAGCGCCAGTGAGCACCGAGAGAATGCCGTTCATGGCGTGGGCACCGTCCGGTTCTTCGGGCGCCGCGCAGGCATCGGCGCATACGTCAAGGTAATTGGCACCCAGTGAAACCAGGGAATCCTGAGTGCAGCCGTTGGCCCTGGCAAAGCTGACCCAGGACGCATTTACCGAGATGATGAAGCCCCGCGCGTCAATCACGGCCACATGTTCATTGAGCGAATCCACCACGCTGGTGATCAGGGTCTTGCTGTCTCGCAATGTCTGCTCAAGCAGCAAGCGCTCGGTGATGTCTGTGAAAACCGTAGCAAACTGTCCCTTGGTGGGTGAGAAAACTTGGATCAGGAAGTGGCGCTGCAGTGGTTCGAAATACTGTTCGAACTTGATGGGCTGCTGGGTCTGTGCGACGCGTCCGTAGATATCCAGGAACGGTGCAGTGGCGACACCATAGGCCTGGGTTGCCAGTTTGCCCACTACATCGTCGTGGCGCATGCCGGTCTGCGCCTGAAATGCCGGATTGACATCCAGAATGCGGTAGTCGGTCGCTTCACCGTGACTGTCGCACACAACCTGATGCAATGCCATGCCCTCCGACATGGCTTCAAACAACAACTGAAACTGCGGCGCACTTGCTGCCTGGCTCAGGGTCAACTGCCGTTGGTCGGTGATGTCTTCAAAGATGGCACACACGCCCAGGGCTTTCGGGCTGGGTGGTGCCAGCACCGGAAAGGCGCGGATATTGATCCAGCGGTAGTCTGCGCCGTGTGTATCGTGCACGCCCATCTTGACATCGAGTACCGCTTCACCGGTCTCCAGGGCCACCATGGCCGGGTGCTCCGAACCTGGAAACGGCGTGCCGTCATCCCGTACCGCTCGCCAGTGTGGATCAGCCGATGTCAGCCCCCGCATCTGGTCCACAGAAAGGCCCAGGATGCGTTCTGCCGCCGCATTGGCGAGCGTGATGTGGCCGGCAGCGTCCTGGTAAACAACACCCAAATGCAGCGCGTCCATCAGAACTTCCGGATACGCAACCTGGCGCACCGCCACATCGATGGCAGGAGCCTTGTTTCTGTTGCGTGTAGTCATGGGAACGAACGCACCTTTCTCCGGAGTCGATGTAATTATGGAGTAAAGTGGGGCCATTGCAAGCATGTAAACGCGGTAACGCGCAAGCCCTGTAACGCAACTATTTCTCAGATGTCGCCTTTATTCTTTGCGCGCGCTGCCTGGCTGGCTCGGTCCTGCAGTCCACATTTCTGGAGGTCATGATGACGTCTGCCCCGCGTCTGCTGGACCAGTTGGAAAGCTCGACAGCGACCTGATTTTTCGTTTTGGCGGTGAGGAGTTTGTGCTTGTTATTCGCTGCGCTGACCAAAATGCTTGCGCCACTACGCTTGAGCGGTTTCGTGCCCGCGTGGAGCAGCGTGCCATCCCACACGTGGGCAACATCACCATCAGCATGGGCGTGACCAGGATGGAACGCAAAACCTTCGCCGCCACCATGGTGGACCATGCTGACCAGGCGCTCTACCACAGCAAGCGCCATGGACGCAACCAGGTGACATTCTTTGAAGACCTGGTGTCACAGGGGCTGGCGACCCTTGAAGACATCCAGACCGACGAAATTGCTTTCTTCTAGTCGCCATACACGCTGATCCGGTTGCGCCCCCCGTTCTTGGAGCGGTACAGCATGGCGTCGGCACGTTCGAGCAGCAATTCGGCGCTGTCTCCATGTTCTGGGAACACCGCGATACCAGCGGACACGGTGATATTGATTTCATGCTCTCCGTACGACAACGTGGTTGCCTGTTGTTCAGCGCGCCAGGCCTCCACGCGCTCCAAGGCACGTTCTGCGTTCAGCCCGGGCATGATCACGACAAACTCTTCACCGCCGTAACGGCACACCATGTCACTGTCGCGCGCTCCCTGACTCAGTAGCGCAGTGAATGACTTGAGCACGTGGTCCCCCGCGGCGTGGCTGAACGAGTCGTTGACGCGCTTGAAATGGTCCAGGTCGAGCATGATGATGGCAACCGGGTAAGCCTCACGCTTGGCCCGTGACAGTTCACGAGGAAGGGTTGCGTCGAGGTAGCGACGGTTGTAGATCTGGGTCAAGGGGTCACGCACCACCTGGTCCTCAAGCTCCATTTTTCGTTTGGAAACGTCGTACAGCTTGTCCTCCAACGCGTGCTGTGTTTCAAAGAACTGCGATTCGCGGTCCTTGCGCTCCGTGATATCTCGCCCTACACCCTGAAAGCCGATGATCTTTCCCGCACTGTCATAGGTCGGCGTGGTTGAAATCTCCATCCAGATCTGACCGCCGTTCTTGCGCCGCATGGGAATGTCATAGGCCAGTGCCTGACCCTTCTTGCCGCTGCCTTCGGCAGAGCGTCGATCCTGTACCAGTTCGGCCAGGATGACCCTGCCCTCGGGCGTGAGGGCGTTGGCAATGGAATGACCAAGCACCTCCTCGCGCTCAAATCCGCGCATGGTGTGATCTGCCTTGTTGACGTAGGTGAAGCGCATTTGTGCATCGGCCTTCCACACCAGGTCGGCCATATTTTCTGCCAGCATGCGGAAGTGCTCTTCGCTGGCGCGCAGCAAAGCCTCGGTCTGGTGGCGCTCGGTCACATTCTGATGAATCAGCACAGCGCCGGGGTTGGCACCGTGCAGTGGCAGACTATGCAAGACAAACCAGCGCTGCTCGTTGGGGGAGTGGCAGGGGTACTCGAGCGTAAAGTCATCCAGGCTGCCGTCAATCACCTTGCGCACGCCCTCCAGCACCTGGGCAGCCTCTTCGCCGTCGGGCGCGTGGACGGCGTTAGCGCACATCGTGAGGTAGTTGGCACCGATCGAAACCCGCGTCATGTCTGTTGCACCGTTGTCGGCTGCAAAATTCTGCCAGGCTGCGTTGACGGCCTTAATCACACCATCGCCGTCGATCACCGCCACGTGCTCGGTCAGCGAGTCCAGCACGGCGCGCGTATAGGCTTCAGAGTCTCGCACCCTGAGCTCTGCAAGTTTGAGCGGCGTAACGTCAGTGACCAGGACGAAAAAACCATGCACCACGCCCGCCTCACGCTGGTCGGGGATGTAGTGCGCCCAGGTGTAGCCAACACTGCCGTCGGCTTTGGTGAGGGAGCGCTCGAAGTGCTGCGGCGTGCCAGCCAAGGCTGCTCGCATCAGTGGAGCATTCTTTTCAAACAGGGTCTCGCCAAAAAGACTCATGGCAGATTGGCCGATGATGTCTTCAGGTGACTTGCCAAACCACTCCAGATAGGTCTTGTTGGCAAACTGGCAGTACAAATCTTTGTCCCAGTAGCCCACCATACCGGGCATGGCATCGGTCACCGTCCGGATAAAGATTTCACGCTCTGCCAAAGCACGTTGACGC
>CAJBVC010000053.1 GCA_903958915.1 uncultured beta proteobacterium | reverse complement strand
GCGTTCAGACTATCCGAAGGCTCTGGAGATGGCCGGGAGCGCAGCATACGAGGATAGACAGTTCGCGCTTGCAGCCGATTACTGGAGCCGACTGTTACGGCAAATGCCGCAAGGCACGCCAGGACACCTCGCTCTGGAGGAAGGCATCGCCCGGGCCGGGCGACTGGCCGCGCAACAACCAGGCAAGAGCTAGAAAACACGCGCACAAAATCACGCGTGCATTGAACATGCCTGTGCTGGCGATTACCTTGGCCGCTGACACATCGTCGCCTGCGCTAGCGGCTAAGGCGCTGCGGATACCGCCGGAGTTGCCCCAGACCACTATTCATGGTTGAAACGACCCGATCTGGTGGCTCCTGCTATCGCCTAACACGTGCTTTCACTGAGCGATAAGTCGTCGGCATAAACGTGACCGAATCGCACCCAGTTCTTGCCCCGGCCGGACCATAGGCTCAGGGAGCTATTTTGTGTCGGGATTCGTCAGTTGCCTCTGTTGCTTCTCCCGCTGAACCTGCTGCGCAATCGCCTTCACTTTTTCCATAAAGGCCCCCATCTCTTTCTGCATCACTTCAGTGGACTTGGCAATGATGTACTCGTTCATCTTTGATTGTGCGAGTGAAATCGTGGCGTGCGCTTTCTTGCCTTCATCCGATTGGTAATGCCGCTCTGTTTTCACAAGCTCTTCGTCAGTCATGGAATCAGCGA
Source organism: uncultured beta proteobacterium (assembly GCA_903958915.1). Classification (GTDB taxonomy): domain Bacteria; phylum Pseudomonadota; class Gammaproteobacteria; order Burkholderiales; family Burkholderiaceae_C; genus Allorhodoferax. The sequence continues at coordinate 1,268 of CAJBVC010000053.1, read as the reverse complement.
GTACAGCCCCATAGATGGATGCTGCCACCTTGACATCCCAGGAGTCAACAGTACTGGCGATCATCTTTTCCATCGGCTCTTGCAATTTGGCTATGAATTCCTCAGGCATACCCGACTGACGGAACTGTTTAGTCACGGCTTGCATTTGCGCCTTTGTTGCTTCGACGGTCTGCGCCTTGGCAGCGGCCAAGGTCTTCTCAAGCCCCAGTGCAATGCCAATCCTCTCGGCCCTGGTTGCCTTTGCGTCGTCAGCCCAAGCGAGTCCGCAAGCGAGAGTGATGGCAACGCCAGCAATGAGTGATTTGTACATTTTCATTTCCCTTTAAAGTGATTGTGGTGAGCACGATTGTCCGAATGAAGATCGGCACTGTCAGGTGTGGGATTCCACACGTCGTCTACGCGCAATTACATAGGGGTCACTACCAGGGTCACCTGGAGTTGGACCACGTCGACTGTCGTAAGCTCACTCAATACGAAAGGGTTGCCATGGACGTACCAGTGATAGAAACGCAGCGATTGCTACTGCGAGGACATCGCCTCGACGACTTCGAGGCGCTCGCCGCGATGTGGGCAGACCCGGCAGTGGTGCGCTTCATTGGTGGCAAGCCATCAACGCGAGAAGAGAGTTGGGCACGTCTCCTGCGCTACGTTGGTCACTGGCAGCTACTCGGGTTCGGGTACTGGGCGGTCGCGCTGAAAGACGGAGCGCAGTTTGTTGGCGATGTTGGCTTCGCGGATTGGCAAAGAGACATTGCGCCTTCACTCAATGGGATGCCAGAAGGTGGTTGGGTCTTTACTTCCGACACACATGGCAGAGGTGTCGCCAGTGAAGCTATTCAGGCCGCTCTCGGTTGGATCGACAGACACTTTGGCGGGAAGACGACCACTTGCATAGTTGGGGTGGATAACGCACCTTCGATCCGAGTTGCTGAGAAGAACGGTTACCGCGAGTTCACGCGAGCGGAGTTCAAAGGCTCACCTGTGATTCAGTTTCGCCGGCCGCAAGTGTGAAGCCGGCTTGGTCGACGAGTAGCCCCCTTTGATGGGGTGAAACCAGCGAACCTTGATGCCATGAACTGGACGCTCCAAAGCGGTCACTCGCTGCTGGAGTCGACGGTCGGTTGGGTTGAAAAACAGGCAAGACGCAAATTCATCTCCGTGCGTTGCGCAACAACGAATCGACTGACATCGCCTGCGTCAGACTGTGCGAACGGGACTCAATGTATAGGTTGACCATCTGCTGCAGGTTGGCGCAGGGGTTGCAAATG
>CAJBVC010000052.1 GCA_903958915.1 uncultured beta proteobacterium | reverse complement strand
GGGGACAAGGCGGCCCGTGGCAAGGACCGAGGAGCCGCAGAAACTCTGGAAAAATTGCGTGAGTCACTGTCCAAGGAAGAAGGTGGCGCCACCGACGAGGCCATTGCACACGCTGCGTCTGCGACCCGTATTGCCCTTCTTGTGATGTTTCTGGTAGGTGCCGCCTCGCTGGCGGGTGCGGTCTGGCTGAGCCGCCAGATTGTGCGGCCCCTGATTGACGCAGCGGATATCGCAGACAAGGTGGCCCATGGCGACCTCTCCAACCGCATCGTGGCCAGCAGCAACGATGAGATCGGCGACCTGCTGCGCTCCCTGGGCGACATGCAGGAAAATCTCATTCACCTCGTGACCGCAGTGCGCCAGGGTTCCGAAAGCGTGGCCAATGCAAGCGCCGAAATCGCGCAGGGCAACAACGATCTCTCCGCGCGCACCGAACAGCAGGCCAGTGCTCTGGAGCAAACGGCGTCGAGCATGGAAGAGCTGGACTCTACTGTGTCCCACAGCGCCGACAACGCACGGCAAGCGAACCAGCTTGCCACCAGCGCGTCCAGCGTGGCCATCCAGGGCGGCGAGGTGGTCAGCCAGGTGGTGGAAACCATGCGCGGTATCAACGAGAGCTCACGCAAGATTTCCGACATCATCAGCGTGATCGACGGCATCGCGTTTCAGACCAACATCCTGGCCTTGAACGCCGCCGTGGAAGCGGCTCGCGCTGGTGAGCAAGGGCGTGGCTTTGCCGTGGTGGCCAGCGAAGTGCGCAGCCTGGCCGGGCGTTCCGCCGAAGCCGCCAAGGAAATCAAGAGCCTGATCAACGCCAGCGTGGAACGGGTCGAACACGGTACCGCACTGGTGGACCGCGCCGGCACGACCATGACCGAAGTGGTCACCAGCATCAAGCGCGTGACCGATATCGTGGGTGAAATCAGCTCTGCCAGCAACGAACAGGCGGCCGGCGTGTCGCAGGTGGGCGAAGCGATCGGGCACATCGACCAGGCCACCCAGCAAAACGCGGCTCTGGTGGAAGAAATGGCCGCTGCTGCCAGCAGCCTCAAGAGTCAGGCCGACGAACTGGTTCAATCGGTCTCGGTATTCAAGCTCAGCGCACAGGACACCCCAAGGCAGGCACCGCGGGTGCAACTTGCCACGCACCGGCCGGTGAATTTTTCGTCCAAGGCGCCCAAGCTCGCCAACAAGACCATGGCCAACAAAGCCAGCGTGGCGTCAGCGCCCAAACCCAGTCTGGCGGCCCCCAAGCCCATGGCACCCAAGACCCAGTCCAAACCCGCTCCCGCTGGAGGCGATGACGACTGGGAAACCTTTTAGTTGGGGACCTGTCCCCCGTGGCGCGCCTGTATCCAATCGATCAGCGTCTGCGCATCCAGCGGTCTGCTGTACAGGTAGCCTTGGCCCTTGTTGCAGCCTAGTTCTGCCATCAGGGCTGCCTGCTCCGGGGTCTCGATGCCTTCGGCCACCGTCCCCAACTTCAGCGCCTGCGCCATGCGGATGGTGGCTTCGATCAGCACGCGGTGGTACTCGCTGCTCTGTGCTTCAATGACAAACGAGCGATCAATCTTTACAAAATTGACCGGCAACTCGTGCAAACACGAGAGCGACGAGTAGCCAGTGCCAAAGTCGTCCAGCGACAGGGCCACGCCCAGGGCACGAATTTCGTGCAGGGTCGCCAGCACCAGTTCATCCTGCGCGGCCAGGCTCTCGGTCACCTCCAGTACCAACTGCTGCGCTGCCATACCCGCGGCGCGCAGCGCATCCAGCACATCCGCCGCCAGACCGGGTTGGCGCAACTGGGCACGCGACAGATTGACGGCAACGGTGGGGGGCGCCCGCTCGCCCAGCACCGTTTGCAACGAAGCAAACGTGCTGCAGGCGGTTTGCAGCACAAACAGTCCCATCGGGCCGATCAGACCGCACGCCTCGGCCACCGGGATGAACTCCACCGGCGACACGACGCCCCGGTCACTCTGGCGCCAGCGCATCAGTGCCTCCATGCTGACCACACGGCCAGTCTTGAGATCCACCAGCGGCTGATAGACCACCGACAACTCATGGCGGTCAAGCGCCTGGCGCAGGTCGTTCTCCAGGGCAACGGAGGCCAGCAGGCGCTGACCCATGCTGGGATCGAACATTACATATTTGGCGCGTCCGGTGCGCTTGGCCTCGTACATGGCGATGTCGGCGTCACGCAGCACACTGTCGGCGTCGGTCGCGGCATGGGTGCTGGTCACAATGCCGATGCTCACCGTGGAGTTGACCTTGTGCGCACCAATGGTGTAGGGCACCGCCAGCACATCGAGCAGCCGGCTGGCAACGATTTCGGCCTCCAGATCGCCGCGAATATCGTCGAGCAGCACCACGAATTCATCGCCCCCGATACGCGCTGCCATCTGGGTGCAGTCACTGGTGTGCATCATGCTGTCACCGGGGCGCAGACTGTCCTGCAGACGCCGGGCAATCTGGCGCAACAGGTCGTCACCCACGCCATGTCCCAAGGTGTCGTTGACCTGCTTGAAGCGGTCAAAGTCCATGAACAGCACGGCAAAGAAGTAGCCCTGGTTAGCCTGGCCGCGCTCGATCGCGGTCTGCACCATGTCGAGCACCACCGACCGATTGGGAAGCTGGGTCAGTCCATCGGTACGTGCAGCGGTGCGCAGTTGCAGTTCCATCGCCTTTTGCGCCTGCACATCCATCGCCACGCCGGCCATGCGCGTGGCCCGGCCTTCCAGGTTCCGATCGACCACCGTGCCGGCAAACATCATCCATACCCAACGCCCGCTTTGGTGTTTCAGCCGCACCGACATCCGGTGCACCTGGGTTGGATCGTGCAGGTGCGAGGTGACCGAGCGCAACCAGGCCGGGAAATCCTCGGGGTGAATCAGGGCATTCCATTCGGATGAGGTCATACCAATCTGTCCGCGCGCATAACCCATGATTTCCAGCAGGCGGTCATTGCAATGCATGGCGCCACTGCCCACTTCCCACTGCCAGGTACCTAACCCGGCGCCGTCCACCGCCAGCGACAGCAACTGCTGTTGTGAACGCAACGCAGTGAGGTCGGTGGCCACCATGACCCACCCGGTCAATACCTCGCCTTCGGTGTAAATGGGCTGGATATCGGCCAGCAGCCAGAGCACGTCAGCGCTTCCCGCAACGAGTACCTTGACCTCGCGCTTGAGGCCCCGTCCCTGTCGCACGGCCGCAGTGAATTCGTCAAGACTGGCCTGGTCGGCCTGGTACGCTGCCAACAAGGTGCCCATCGATCGCCCCAGCAAATGCTCCAGTGCGAACCCAGTCATTTGCGTGAGGGCGTCATTGATCCAAACCACCTGAAGCTGGGCATCGGCAAGGAGCACTGCGTTGGAACTGCGCTCTGCCACCAGAGCCAGCCGCTTGAGACGCAGCGCCTGTTTGGACAAGGCACGGTGCTGCTTCTGCACGCTGCGCGCGGACGGCTCCACCACCCCGATTGCCATCAGCGCCAGCAGCACCAGCATCAGTGCCCCCTGCACCTCAATCTGGCGCAGGGCCTGGTCACTACGGGCATTGGCCGCGCGCTGTACAGCCAGCACCACACCGTGCGTCGCTGCGAGTGTGGTTTCCAGCTCTTGCTGCAATCCCTGAATGGAGCGAAACAGCGCACCCGAGTCCTCGCGGTCACGTTGCCACAGCAAGCCCTGGGCCCGGTACCACAAACGCTCTCGGCTTTGTTGCCAGACATCGATCACCGGCGCCATGGTGTCCGAAGCACCCGCGTCCAGCGCGCTTTGCGTGCGCAACAGTTCCTCCAGGCGCTGCGCCTGATCTTGCGCCTGGTTGATGGTGTCCCCCAGTGCAGCACGGCGCTCCTCCCGATCGAAGCCCGGAGCCACCAGCATCACTGCCAGTGCACCCATGCGCTGGCTCAGCGTGCTCTGCTCAGCCGCCAGTCGAATAATTTCGGCATCGATGCGGCGCACCGATTCTGCACGGTGGCCATGCCAGGCCTGCCAAGCCGCCAGTGCCGCCACCAGCACCAACACCCCGTACATGGCCAGCCGAATGCGCTGGTGTGCCACCCGAGCATCGCCCTGACTGACACCACTGCGCTGCAAGAAGCTGCGCTTGGCACCGTTGCCGGCAGGCGCGACCGGGTCTGAAGGTGCGGACGCCGGTATGGGCATCGCAGAAGGGGCGCGCGTCTTCAGCGCTTAACGGGCCAGCTCGGCGCGCATGGCATTCACCACACCGCGGTAGTCGGTTTTGCCAAAAATGGCGCTGCCCGCTACAAAGGTATCGGCCCCGGCGTCGGCCACGCGGCGGATGTTGTCCACCTTGATGCCGCCGTCCACCTCCAGCCGGATATCCTTGCCACAGGCGGTGATGCGCTTGCGCACATCCTCAATCTTGCGCAACGCCGAGTCAATGAAACTCTGCCCGCCAAAGCCGGGGTTCACGCTCATGATCAATACCAGATCGATGTCATCGATCACCCAATCCAGCACGTCCAGAGGCTCAGCGGGGTTGAACACCAACCCGGCCTGTACGCCCTTGGATTTGATGGCCTGAATGCTGCGGTGCACATGACCGCTAGCGTCCGGATGAAAGCTGATGAGGTCGGCGCCCGCATCGGCAAATTGCGCCGCCAATGCATCGACCGGCGAGATCATCAGATGGACGTCGATCGGGACTGGCACACCCGCAGCCGTCTTCGCATGGGGCTTCAGTGCCTGACACACCATAGGGCCAAACGTCAGGTTGGGCACGTAATGGTTGTCCATCACATCAAAGTGGATCCAGTCAGAGCCGGCAGCGATGACCTGTTGTATTTCTTCACCCAAACGGGCAAAGTCAGCCGAGAGAATGGAGGGTGCAATGCGGTAGTTCATGGGATGTGAGTTTAGACTAGAGTCATGGCAAAGTATCAAATGTTGGTGGAAGTCTCCCCGCAATACCTTCAGGACCAGTCGGCCCCGGACGACTTTCAGTATGTGTTCGCCTACACCATCACCATCACCAACACCGGCGAGGTACCAGCGCAGTTGGTGTCACGCACCTGGAACATCAACGACGCCAATGGCGTTACCGAAAAAGTCAAGGGCCTCGGAGTTGTCGGGCAGCAGCCCTTTCTGAAACCCGGCCAGTCGTTTGAATACACCAGCGGGACCCGTCTGCGCACGCCCACCGGCACCATGCATGGCAGCTTTTTCTGCGTGGCTGAAGACGGTGAAAAATTTGATGCCGATGTGCCAATGTTTGTCCTCGATGCCCTGAGTGGCGAGAACGGCACTGGCGGCTCGCGCACGCTCCACTAAAGCATGCTGCCCCATGGGCGAATTTGAACTCATCGAGCGGTTTTTCAAACGACCGGTGCGCCACGCGGCGCTTGGGGTGGGGGACGACTGCGCGCTGTTGAACAGTGCGCCCGGCATGCAGATGGCTGTCTCCACCGACATGCTGGTGCAGGGACGCCACTTTTTCCCCGATGTGGACCCGTACACCTTGGGACACAAGGCCCTTGCGGTCAACCTGAGTGACCTCGCCGCCTGTGGTGCACGGCCGCTGGCTTTTACGCTCGCGCTGGCATTGCCCGAAGCGCGCTCCGACTGGCTGGAGCCGTTTTCCCGCGGCTTGCTGGATCTGGCCGACGCCCATGACTGCGAACTGATTGGCGGCGATACCACCCAAGGCCCGCTCAACATCTGCATCACCGTATTTGGCGAGGTTCCCGCGGGGCAGGCTCTGCTGCGCAGCGGCGCGCAGCCAGGCGACGACATCTATGTCAGCGGCAGCCTGGGCGATGCCTACCTGGCCCTGCAGGCCATGCTGGGGCACATCACCTTACCGCCAACGCTACTTGCCGCCACGCGGCAGCGCATGGAGCAGCCCACACCGCGGGTGGCCTTGGGACTGGCCCTGCGCGCAGTGGCCAGCGCGGCGGCGGATGTCAGCGACGGACTGTTGGGCGACCTCGGCCACATTCTCAAGCAGAGCAGCGTGGGCGCCACGGTGGACACCTCGGTTGCTATGCATTTGCTAGCTGCTTACGCTGACCCCGCAGACGTCAACGGGCAATTTGACCAAGAGCAATGGATGGCACTGGCATTGCGCTGCGTGCTGGCGGGAGGCGACGATTACGAACTGGTCTTTACCGCACCGGTGTCGCGGCGGAAAGACGTGGCCGCTGCTGCGTTGCAGGGCGACGTGCCAGTGACGCGTCTGGGCCGGATCGACGCGGCGCCTGGCCTGCGGCTGGTGAATGCCGATGGCGCGGCGGTGGAAAACCGGTTTGCATCGTTTGATCACTTTGCCGAACGGGAAACTGTCGCGGGTTGCTCTGCGTAGAAGGGTTCCGTCCACCATGGCACACGCACTGTGATCCCCGCACCTCCCCCAGCCGAGGCAGACACACTGCCGCCAGCAGATTTGCAGCGACCCCTGGCGACCGAACTGCACTTGCCCGATAACGACAACATCGCCGGCCTGTTCACCAAGATGGTGGCGACCACCTCACTGGGATGCCTGGTGTATCTGCTGGTTTTGCTGGTGGTGGATCCGGACCCCAAAAGGATGGCCACGATTTCCATCGTCGTTCTGGCCGGTCCGCTGTCCCTGTTTTTTTTGCG
>CAJBVC010000051.1 GCA_903958915.1 uncultured beta proteobacterium | reverse complement strand
GGTGACTTGCCAAACCACTCCAGATAGGTCTTGTTGGCAAACTGGCAGTACAAATCTTTGTCCCAGTAGCCCACCATACCGGGCATGGCATCGGTCACCGTCCGGATAAAGATTTCACGCTCTGCCAAAGCACGTTGACGCCGCCACGCCAGCGCGAATGCCAGCAGAGTGATGCTGAGCAGGCCACAAAAGACGGCCACATTGATCAGCATGGCCTGGCGAAACTCGGCAATGGCGGCGTCGAAGTCAAGCGACACCACCACCATCAACGGGGACACATCCACGTTCTGAATCACCACCAGGCGCTTGACACGCTCGAGCTTGGTGACATTGATATGGCGGCTACTCGCTTGCGCCGCGGCCAGGTGCGCTTCAAACGATGGCCCACCCACCAGACTCTGACCGATCAATCGGCCGAGGGGCACCGCACTGAGAATGACGCCGCCCTGGTGAACCAGCAGTGCTTGTGCGCCGGATGCGGGGCTGTGAAATTGCAGTGCCCGGCTAAAGAAGCTGCCATCAAAAGTAGCCACCGCCACGCCGGCAAAGCGCCGGTTTTCGTCCACCATTGCGCGTGACAGGGTGATGGCAAAAACGCCTGTGACGGTTTTGAAGGGTGCCGAAATATGGAAGGCGGAATTGAGCGGCGCATTGCGATGCGCGTTGAAGTATTCACGCCCGGAGGCGTCGAAGTTGATCAATTGCTCGTTGTTGCTCGCCGCCACCCGGCCTGTGGCATCGGTGATGATCAGGCTGCGTAGTTGGGGCAGTTGGCGCAGCGCGTCCTTGAGCAAACGGCTCTTGTCGGCCGTGCTGAGCCCGGGTTTCTCGTTGAAGTCTGCGATGATGTTGCCCAGCATCAGGTTTACGTTGTCAAGCGCCCCCACGATGCTGGCTTCGCGTTGCCGTGCGTGCACTTCCAGCAGCCGAAACTCCTGCTCCACGGCAGTTTGGTACTGGCTCCATGCATTTGCCAGCGATGCCGCCAGCAGTGTCAGCACGACCAGTGCTACCAGCCACAAGTGCGACGCCCCCTGCGGGGCTTGTCCGCGGCGATGCTTTGTCTTGGATGCTCCGAGAGGATTCATGTTTCGCCAAGTTCAAAAACGGACATCGCGTTGAACTATCCCTTCAGTGGATGCCCTGCAGCAGGCGGTTCACTGCTGCCGGGAGAGCATCGCTCAGCGTTGCGGAGTGGTCAATGTGCATCGCACCATAGCGGTCGAGCACCTCTTGCAGTGCCTCGGTGCCTTCGCGCAGCACAAAGAGGGCGGGCAGACCCGAGCTGGCCAGGGCGGTACGCAGCCCCAGCATCCACTGCTCCAGCGGCCCGGTGCACAAGCCGCTGTCGATAACCAGCGCGATCACATTGCCCTGCTGGTCGATATGTGCCACCGCCTGTGTTTCGTCCGCCACCCGCTCCACCGCGTAGGGCAGGGCGGTGGTCAGCGTCGCGGCGAGTGCCTCGTCGTTGGACAGCAGCAGCACCTTCATGCGCTTGTCGCCCTGGCCCTCCTGGCCGACATCCAGGGTGAACGAGCCAGCCTCTTTACCATGCTCTAGCGCCAACTCGGTCCAAAACTTGGTGCCCAGTACTTTTTGCACTTCGATGGGCGTGGTCATGCCCGAAACAATCCACGCCTTGGCGCTCATTGCCATCGAGCGGCGGTGGCCTTGCACGGCGTCCTGCAGGGTGGCGAGGCTGCGGCCACCGGTCAGCAGGGCCTGGCGCAGTTGGGGAGTCATCTCGACATATTCAATCACGGGCAGGCGCCCCCGATAGCCGGTGTAGCCGCATTTTTCGCAGCCCACCGGCCGGTAGGCGGGCATCTCGCCCGTGATACGCTGAAACTCTTCTTCGCTGGCCAGCGTTGGCAACTGGCGCGGCACTCGGCAGGCTTCGCACAGGCAGCGCACCAGGCGCTGCGAGACCACACCAATGAGTGCGTCGGCCAGCACGCTGGCATCCAGGTTCAAGTCCAGCAGCCGGGGGATGGACCCGAGCGCGTCGTTGGTATGCAGTGTGGACAACACCAGATGCCCGGTCAAGGCGGCCTGCAGGGCGATGCGGGCTGTTTCTTCGTCGCGTATCTCGCCCACCAGCACCACATCCGGGTCTTGCCGCAGGATGGAGCGCAGGGTGTCGGCAAACGACAGCCCCTGCTTTTCGTTCACCTGCACCTGCGAAATACCGGGCAATACATATTCCACCGGGTCCTCGATGGTCATGATGTTCACATCGACGCTGTTGAGTTCAGCCAGCAATGCGTAGAGCGTCGAAGTCTTGCCCGAACCGGTGGGGCCGGTCAGCAGCACAATGCCGGCGCTTTGCCCGATCAGCCGGTGCAGCGCTTGTTGGTCGGCAATGGAAAAGCGGCTTTGCTGCAGCGAGAAGTTGCGGCTCTGATCCAGCAGGCGACAGACGATGCGGTCACCATCGTAGGCTGGCAAGATCGACAGCCGCACATCGATCTCGCGTTGGCCATATTTGAGCCTCAGGCGCCCATCTTGCGGCTTGAGCGGGTTGGGCTCCAGCCCCGCATGGGTCTTGAGGTAACGCGAAATACTCTGCAGCGACTCTATGGGCAGCGTGGCAATGCGACGCATGACGCCGTCCACACGAAAGCGGATGGCACCGCCGCCGACAAAGGGGTGGATGTGAATGTCGGAGGCGTTGCGGTCAATGGCCGAGCGAAAAATGGCACCTGCCAGTTTGACGGTGTTGTTGTCGCTTCCCAAGCCACCCGGGGCCAGCAGGTCGATCACCTGTGTCTTGACTCCACCTTCCCGCGCCGCTTGTGCGAACAGCCGGGTCTGGCAGGTGTCAATCTCTTCGGGTGACATCACCATTAGCTGAATCTGCCGCCGGGCTGCGAAACCGAGTTGTTTGAGCTGCTCCTGCGTCAGGCGCGGGTCGGCCACGGCGATGCAGGCCAGGTCGCGCTGGTGCCATAAGGGCACCAGCCCCAGCTGGCGGCACATGCGCTCGGGCAGGCAACTGCCTTCCACCGCCTGAAAGTTGCGCATGCTCGCCGGCTCCAACCCATGTGCACGGGCCACCAGCGCGGCAAGTTCCTGGGCGCTGATATGAAACAGCCCGCACACCTGAGACCAGGCGTCGTTCAGATTGGGCGCAACGGCGACGGTGGGCGCGACGACCACCTCGGGGTGGCCTTGTTGTGCGGCGTCTATCAGCCAGTGGAGCGATGGGGTCATGGAAAGTTCTTTACGGTTTGGTTTGTCTGGATTGGCCGTCGATGTCGCTATAGACCCAGACTTCGTTGCCTTGCCGCAGCACGATGCGGTAATGCTTGGAACCGTTGGGCGCCCATATGATTTCGGTGCGCCCGGCAGCGTCACGCGCTTTCCAGTGCTTGAGCTGCCACTCGACCGCTGTCTTGGGAAAATGCTCCAGATTTGATAGCTGCTCAGGCAGGCTGCCATTGCGTGAAAGGCGATATTGCTCTACCGCCTGGGCGAGGTTGTGCAGGGTAGCGGCGTGGCCGGAAAGCGCCGGTGTCCGCGCTTGCCAAGCCCACGCCGCCAGCAGCACAGCCAACACAATGGCGACGGTCACAACAGTGCGTGTCGTTAGCGCGGACGTATGCGTGGGCTGGGCAACCGGAGCATCCGCATCGGTATGGGCTTGCTGCACAGCAGCGCTCAGGTCGATGTGTCTGGGGCTGCGTGGACCTGGCGGCGGGGTCTGGGGCGAATCCTTGGCTCCCGAGCGGGTCGCAATTTCCGCGTCAATCAGCGAGCGCAGGTCGTCTTTGGGGGTGTTCATAGCCGTTTCATTCACACGGTCAGCTTACTTGTCCATATACAACGCGTCGTCATCGGGCCTTAGACTGCGCCCGCTCTGGTTGCAGTTGTCTTTTTCACAGGCGAAGGTGCAGGTGAAGTCAAGCTTTTGTTCCACATCGATGCGTTCCCGGCATTTGTCATCGTCGGAGGTGCCCTGCCACCACTCCCGATAGGCACGTGCAAAGTTGCCACAACTGCGCTGAACCGTTTTAGTGCCATCTTCGTGGTTGTCGATGAACGTGAAGCAAAAATTGTTGGGTGCGGTGCACGTGGTCTCGACTGTGACCACTTCACACAAGTCCGGCAAGGCGGGGTCGCATACATGGCACTGGATCGGTGCTTGGCCAGCAGCACCGGGGCGCCTCCCGGTGCCGGCCGGGGCGGCCGCTGTAGCAGGCTTGGCGGCAGGAGTGGCTGTGACCGCTGGCGTCGCCGATGCTGCAGCGGGTTTCGTCGTTGCTACAGAATTACTAGCTGGTTGCGCAGGTGGCACGGGCGTTACAGGCACATTTGCCACTAAAGGATTGTTGCACTGGGTTGGATTGGCGGCGTCACGCGTCTGGCCCGTTGCGCACTTGGGCGTGCAGGCGCTGTTGGTCTTGCCTGCGCTGGTAAGGGCCACCATCTCCTGGTCGGGCGGGCAGGTAGCGGGAGTGGTTGCGCCACCTGCGGCCAGGGTAGAACCGTCGCCGTGACAGCTTGCGGGCAGGTATTTTTCCTCCAGCGCATCGGCTTTGCCCACCTTGGCGGCGCTGGTGCACACCCAGCTTCCGTTGGGCATTCGCTGCAGTGCCAAGGCACTTTTGGGTTGATCCCCTTGCCCGGGCAACTTCATGCTGACCAGGATGTAACCCAGGGAGCCGGAAATCGACTTGGTGTCTGGCTGAAACCACTGAATGCCGGAAATCATGTCGACCGGCTTTTGCCCGCTGTTGAGAAGGTCTTCGCCATTCTTAAGCACCGATTGCCCTTGCGCCAGAGGCAAGTCCACCCGCGTGCGTGCGCCATCGGCAAACACCAGTGCCTCCGAGACGCGGGCGCGTGTGACATAGTTCTGGTAGGCTGGAAAGCCAATGGCAGCCAGCACGCCAAGGACCACCAGAGCAATCATCAGTTCAACCAGGCTAAAACCGCTGTCGTGTTGGTGTCGTGGCTCAGC
>CAJBVC010000050.1 GCA_903958915.1 uncultured beta proteobacterium | reverse complement strand
GCACCAGCGGCGTGGATTTGATCCAGCGCAGCAAGGCCCGATGCCCCAATTTGCCGATTCTTATTCTCAGCATGCACGACGAATCCAATGTAGTGCTGCGCGCCATCAAGGCCGGGGCCTCGGGCTATATCAATAAGGGTTGCGACCTGAACATTCTGCTGCCAGCCATTCGCAAGGTGGCGTCAGGCGGAACGTATGTCGCCCCCGAAATGGCAGAAAAGATGCTTTTTGATGACACCGCCCAGGCGAGCAGTGGCGGTTTTCGGCTGTTGACGGACCGCGAAATGCAGGTCTTCAACTTGCTGTTCAACGGCGTGTCGGTGAATGACATCGCCACCCAACTCGGCATCAGCAACAAGACCGTCAGTACCCACAAAGTGCGCCTGATGGAAAAGCTTGAACTCTCCAACATGGTGGACCTGATCAACTACGCCCAGAAGCACCAGCTCAATAGCTGAGCGGGCGTGTGAACTTTCATATGTGCGCAGTCGATTGGGTGTTTAGCGGGTACTTACAAGAGTCTCCATTGATCGACGCTCAAGCCGCCAACTTCGCACTGGCCAATCGATTCAGGCTGACGCCTTGCTCGGCAGCCATGAGTGCCAGATTGCGATGGACCAGCGGCGGGATGCGCACACGGAACTCGCCGCTGTAGTTTTTCTCGGCCAGCGCCACCGGTACCGGCTCGCCGCTCGCTTGCATGTCGGCCACTGCGTCGGCCACCACTTTCTGGATACCCTTGAGCGCCGCCGCAGGCGTTTTGGCCAACCAACTCAGCGAAGCAAATTCGGCGCACAGGCCGACGTGTTCGCCATCTTCGGGCGACCAAGTGACGCGATAGGTGTAGTGCTTGATGTTCATGATCTGCTTTCCAATTTTTCGATAGTTTGAAGGACTTGCCTTACTTGATATGGCTTCGCCTTGCCTTTGGCGTTCTGGATGTTCACACGCGGGTCGCCAGGCCAAGGAGTCTTGAAAATGGTGTGGCTGCTGCCATCTTGCCGGGGCTTGCCGAAGTAGGTCTCGCACAGTTTCTTCAAATCATTGAAGCGCACATTTGCTGGCTCACGACGCATCTGTCCCAGCAGTTTTTCAGTGGTTGACATAGAACGGTTATGGTGCCATTAATGGCACCATATGTCAACTCCCTCCTTGAGTACGGATTTGCATCAACCACGTAAATTCGCAGGTTGCACCCGGTGGACAGCACTGCCCCCGAATTCGCGATCACAACGGCGCTGGCGCCCGAGGTTTGTCTGCGTTTTCAGACCAAGGTCACTCAGTCGTGGTGTGCGCCCACACCTCATCAGAATTTCCCTACCGGCAGTAGGACGCGCCCGATTGTCGGGGGGTGCCTACCCTCGCGACATTTGGGCTCTCTGGCGGCCTCAACGGTCCCAGACGCTGCCCCCGGTGACAAAATTTACTCTCTCAAAATAGCTCGTTATCCTCTCGAATATTGGGCCACTCTCTCATTAAGGGAGTTTTACTCTCTCAAATTGTTGATTAATGAGAGATTAAGTAATAGAGTAGACCAAGTTTATGCATTTTTTGAGAGAGTAGGGAGAGGGTAGCCATGAAAAAACAACAACTTACGACAGACATCCTCACCTTCTTGGCAGCACGTGTAAGTGAGGGGCTCGGACCTGCACGCGCGGCTGATATCACGGATGGAACGGGGGGAAAGCGCTCAACAGTCAACCGCTATTTGGTCGCAATGG
>CAJBVC010000049.1 GCA_903958915.1 uncultured beta proteobacterium | reverse complement strand
ACCGGTCAGCATCGGCCTGATTGGCAGCGAGAGCGGACGCGCCCTGCCCCTGCAAACTGCGGGCCAGGAACTGGCCAGCGAAGACAGCCATCTGTTCGTGCTGACCCAGTCCAGCGAGTCCATCACGTTTGTGGGCGTCGACGAGTTGCCGGTACCCTCCATACTGCGCGGCTTCTCCAGCCCCGTCGTGCTTGACTACGATTACACCGATGCCCAGCTGCTCACCCTGCTGGCCAACGACAGCGACCCGTTCAATCGATGGGAGGCCGGGCAGCGACTAGCGTTGCGAAACGCTATCAATTTCATAGCTTCTGACGCAACATCCACGGGCGCAAGACCCCTCAACGATGCTTATGTGGAATCCATGCGGCAGGTGTTGCGCCACCCGGAGCTCGACGCAGCGTTCAAGGAGTTGGTGCTGACACTGCCTTCGGAATCCTACATTGCAGAACACCTGGAGGTCGTTGATCCACAACGCGTCCATGCGGTGCGTGAAGCCATGCGGCTGCAGCTGGCCCAGGACCTGCACGCCGACTGGCAGTGGGCCTACATGGCGCACAGCGAAAACGGGGGCTACCGGCCCGACAGCCTGTCTTCGGGTCGCCGTGCCTTGGCTGGTTTGTCATTGAGTTACCTGTGCCTTGCGTCAACCGCGTCCGGTGACGCCGTCTGGCCCGGTCGGGCGTTGCAGCGCTTCAAGGACGCCACCAATATGACAGACCGGTTCAATGCGCTTGCTGCGCTGGTGAGCAGCGGACATGCCCTGGCCACCCGCGCCATCGAGAGATTCCACGCCCTGTTCAAGGACGAGGAACTGGTGCTGGACAAGTGGTTTGGCCTGCAAGCCAGCACCCCGGACCGTGGCGGGCAAGTGCTGCCGCTGGTGCGCCAGTTGATCGCCCACCCGGACTTCAACATCCGCAACCCCAATCGGGCCCGCAGTGTCATCTTCAGCTATTGCAACGCCAACCCTGGTGCATTCCACCGTGCAGATGCTGCGGGTTACGTGTTCTGGGCCGACCGCGTCATGGAACTCGATGGCATCAACCCCCAAGTGGCAGCACGCCTGGCCCGCGCTCTGGACCGCTGGAAGCGGCTGGCTGAACCGTTCCGGGGCGCCGCCCGCGAAGCCTTGACACGCGTGGCGGCCAAGACCGACCTGAGCAATGACGTGCGTGAAGTGGTGAGCCGCGCGCTTGCCGACTGAACTTAAACCGGAGTGATGCCATGAAAAAAACCTATCTCACACGCTACCTCGTTGAGCAAGAGCGCAACAGTGGCCGTGTGCCGCCCAGTCTTCGCCTCCTGCTTGAAGTGGTGGCGCGCGCGTGCAAACGCATCAGCCTGGCCGTCAACAAGGGGGCCCTGGGCGACGTGATGGGCAGTGCCGACAGTTCCAACGTGCAAGGCGAGATCCAGAAAAAGCTCGACATCATCGCCAACGAAGTGCTGATTGAGGCCAATGAATGGGGTGGTCACCTCGCGGCAATGGCCAGCGAGGAAATGGAAGGTATCCACGTGGTGCCCAACCGCTATCCGCAAGGCGAATACCTGCTGCTGTTTGACCCGCTCGACGGCTCGAGCAACATTGACGTGAATGTGAGCATCGGTACGATCTTTAGCGTGCTGGTCAAGCCCGAAGGCGCGGGTGTCTCTGAGCAGGACTTTTTGCAGCCCGGTGCCAAGCAAGTGGCTGCGGGCTACTGCGTGTTTGGCCCGCAAACCACGCTGGTGATGACGGTGGGCGACGGTGTAGCGGTGTTTACCCTGGACCGTGAGCAAGGATCGTTTGTGCTGACGCAAGAGAACTTGCGCATTCCCGAAGACACCAAAGAGTTTGCGGTGAACATGAGCAACCAGCGCCATTGGGCAGCGCCGGTGCAGCGCTATGTGAGCGAATGCCTGCAAGGGCGCGATGGACCGCGCGGCAAAGACTTCAACATGCGCTGGGTCGGCAGCATGGTGGCCGATGTGCACCGCATCCTGACGCGCGGCGGCATCTTCATGTACCCCTGGGATCAGCGCGAGCCTGAAAAGCCCGGCAAGCTGCGTCTGATGTACGAGGCCAACCCGATGAGCTGGTTGGTGGAACAGGCCGGCGGCGTGGCTACCGATGGGCGCCAGCGCATCATGGACATCTCGCCCACAGCCCTGCATGCACGCGTCAGCGTGT
>CAJBVC010000048.1 GCA_903958915.1 uncultured beta proteobacterium | reverse complement strand
GGCCACTTGCTGGTTGATCAGGTTGTCTTCTACCAGCAGCAGGCGCATACCCTCAAGTCGGCGCAGGGACGTCGGCGCACTCTCGCGAGAGGGATGCGGGTGGTCGTGGCGGTCACGGGCTTCGATGACCGCATCAAACAGCATGGAGGCTGTGACCGGCTTGACCAGAAAACCGTCCAGCAGGGCCTGCTCGGACGGGCTGCGCCGGGACAACATCTCGCGCCCGTGGGCAGTAACCATCACTACCACCGGGGCTTTGCCCGTGTCGTCGGCCTTGAGGTGACCGGCTTGCATTTCGCGGATATGTTGACTGGTTTGCCAGCCGTCCATTCCCGGCATGCTCCAGTCCACGAAGATGGCCTGGTAGCGGATGCCCTGGGTGCTGCGCTGTTGCAGCATCTGCAGCGCTTGTTCGCCACTCTCGGCCAGGTCCACCTGCCAGCCCAGGGACTGGCCCATGTGCTCCAGCACTTCGCGGGCGGTTGGGTTGTCATCGATGACCAGCGTGCGCCACGACGCGCCTTCTGCGCGGTCGCGCATGCGCTGGCGCTCGTGTTGGTCGCTGACTGCTGCAATAGGCAGGGTCACAGTGAAGTAAAAGCGGCTGCCCTTGCCGATTTCGCTGTGCAGTTCGAGTTCGCCACCCATGAGGGACACAAAGCGTTGACTGATAACGAGACCTAGCCCGGTGCCACCAAAGCGGCGGGTGGTAGACGCTTCGGCCTGGGTGAAGCCGCCAAAAATGCGGGCCTGGTTTTCCGGGGCAATGCCGATACCGCTGTCGCGCATGCTGAATTGCACGGTGACCACATCGTCGGTGCACAGCATGACCTGGATAGAGAGCACCACCTCGCCCTGCGCGGTGAACTTGATGGCATTGCTGCCCAGGTTCAGCAGCACTTGCTGCAAGCGCATCGCGTCGCCCACCAGTTGGCGCGGCAGCAAGGGGTCAATGTCAAACAGCACTTCGACCGGCTTCTCGCCGACGTTGGTGGACAAGATCACGGACAGGTCGCGCAGCATCTGGTCCACGGCAAAGGGGTGTGGGTCCAGCGTCATTTTGCCGGCCTCGATTTTGGAGAAATCCAGAATTTCGTTGAGCAGCCGCAGTAATGATCGGGCAGCACCTTCGCTCTTGGCTGCGTAGTCGGCCTGGCGTGTGCTGAGCTCGGTCTTGCGCAGAAGGCTGAGCATGCCAAGAATCGCATTCATGGGGGTGCGGATTTCGTGGCTCATATTGGCCAAAAATTGGGTCTTGGAGAGCGAGGCGGCCTCAGCGGTCTCGATGGCCTGCTTGATGGCAGAGATATCGGTGCGGATGGAGATGTATTTTTCGATCTTCCCGTCGCTGCCGATAAATGGCGCAATCAGGGTGTCGACCCAGTAAAGGCTCCCATCCTTGGTCCGGTTGCACACCTCGCCGCGCCACGGCATGCCGCTGGAGATTACTTCCCACATCTCGGCCCAGAAATGGGCCGACTGCATCCCGGAGCTGACGACTCCGTGCTTTTGGCCCACAAGCTCTGCACGGCTGTAACCGCTGATTTTGCAAAACGCGTCGTTGGCGTCCATGATGCGCCCAGCGCGGTCGGTAACCGATACGATGGCATGCAGATTGAGCGTGGAAAGCAGGGCGTCACTGTCGCGCAGGGCGGTTTGCAAATCCTGCGTCATGCTGTGCGCCAGATTTTCTGCGCGACGGCGTCCGCCGGCTTGCTGGCGCAACACGGCTGCCAGAAGGGCGCTGATCAGAGCGCCTGCACCAAACAGCAGCAAGGGGAAGGCCAAGTTGATAGACGCATCAAACGCCGGGGTGCTATTCATGGTGAGCGTCACGCTGCGCCCCGGCAGTTGCAAGGGTTTGCGCAGGGAGTAGCGGTGGCCTGCGGCAGGGTTCGCCCCAGGCGTATGGTCACTGGCACTGGTGTCCGTATCAAACATCACCACCCCGCCGCTCGAATTAATGGGGGTATCCACAATCTCGAAATCGAGCAAGCCTGACTGCACGTCAGGCATGGCCTGCAAAATCTCGGCCATCACGATCGGTGCATACAGCACGCCCACCAGCGCTACTCTTCGCTCTTGTGGAATGTCGATTGGGGCATTGGTACGGTACACCGGTTGGTACAACAGTAAACCAGGCAACTTTTTACTGTCCTGCACCAGCGTAATAGCACCGGTGACTGTGGCCGCACCGGTGTTGATGGCCTGCTGGATGGCGGCACGGCGCTGTGCCTCAGAGCCCAAATCAAGCCCCTGCGCGCCTTTGTTGTTAACGGCAGGCTCGATAAATTTGATAACAAAAAGCTCCGCATGGGTTTTGTCGGCCAACTGGCGGACGGCAAACTGCGGTGCAGAGTCGGCACGCTCGGCGGCCACAAAGGCATCCAGATCGGCGCGCTCCACCCGTTCAATAAAGCCCAAACCCCGCACACCGGGAAACTCCTTGGCCATGTCGCGCGACAGGATGAAGCTGCGAAACGCGTTGCGATCCACCCTCGGGCTGGCGGCAAAGAGCCCGCGCGCTCCACGCAGTACATGCAGCACATGTTCCAGCCGCCCGTTGATCTCGGCCTCGGTCCGAAGTGACATCCGCTCGAAGTCTTCCCTGGCCAACTTGTCGATAGACTGGTACTGAAAGCTTGCGGCTAAGGCGGATAGCACCACCCCGACCAGAAACAGCAATACGGGTGGCAGCGTGCCGGGTGGCAGTCGGTGTTTCCTGGTGTGAAGCATCGCGTCTTTCAGGTGGTTGAGTTGATGGTTCGACTCATTCCGTAATCGCGCAGTAGTGGGAACAGCAGCCCAGGAGCAAATCTGCACGCAGTGCAACCACGAAGCAGACCTTGCTACTTTGTTGTGTAGTGTCCGGGTGGACGGTGTTGTATTCCACCCAGCCGCGCTCCCCTTTGTCCACCCGCGCCCAGCACTCTTCCATCATCTGTTGCCCATCAAAGTCCGGCATGTCGCCCATCGGGGTACCAACGCGGGAACGGTCGGCCCCCATGGCACGGTACACGCCTCCCCGGTCAATGACAAAGATATACAGATCGCGGTCGACGAACTCCCCGCTGCGGTCATGAAAATCCTGCTTGGCCGCTTCAAGCCCCACAGCGTCAATGTGCGCGGCGGCGCTGGTGGCCAGCGCCACCACTGCGTCTGCGGTACCTTCGGCAACGCGCAGGTGGGATACCGCAGCTATGAGCTGCTCAGAGCGCTGAGCCAGTCGTTGTGCCCGGTGTGCCGTGCTATCGACCAAAGCGGAGGTTTCGACCGTCATACGGTCAAGGTCGCCCACAGACCGGACAACAGACTCCAGCGAAACGCTTTGGTTGGCACTTTCCTCTGCAATACTGGCCACACTGCTGGAGACTTCCTTGATGCCCGTGACCAGGCTCGTCATGAGCCGGTCGACTTCGCTGGTGTCGGAGACGACCTTCTTGACACGGGCGTCTGACTCGCCAATCAAGGCGCGGATCTCGGCAGCAGCCAACTGGCTGCGTTTGGCCAGTTGGCGCACCTCGCTGGCAACCACGGCAAACCCCTTGCCCTGTTCGCCGGCGCGCGCCGCTTCTACCGCCGCGTTTAGTGCCAGCAAGTTGGTCTGAAAGGCAATCGCATCAATGGTGGAGGTGATGTCCTTCATGCGTCCCGTGGACGCCAGCAACGGGGGCATGCTCGACATGGCAAATGCCATCATTTCAGCGGCCGCGCTGGCCTCGGTTTGCAGGCTCTGCGTCATCAGGCTGACTTCTGTCGAGCCCTCCGAGCTTCGGGTCACCGCACGGCTCACCTTGCCCACATACTCGGTTGCCTGCTCCAGGCTTTGGGACTGGGCCTGGGTACGCTGTGATAACTGGAGGGCGTCACCCACAACCTCCTCGCCAACATAGGTCGTCAACACCGCTGCGTTACGCACGTCAGCCACCATTTTTCGCATTGAGGATTGCATGAGTACCAATCCACCGATAAGGCTTTCGTCATGCTCAGCACGGGGCAGGTCGGAAGCCAGGTCCCCATCGGCAATGCGTGCCAAAACCTCGATCGCATAGCCCGGATCGCCGCCGATAACGGCACGGGCAGTTCGGCGAATCCACACCGTAAAACCGATGCACGCCGCCACGCAGATGGCAGTCAATGCCGCGGTTAACGTGCTGCCAAGCTCCAGGTAGCCACGCAGGGTCGCCACGTCGCTTTTGACAACCTGGTGATCCAACCACCACAGCCCCAGAACGACCGAACCACCTGCACCAGCCACCATGATGGTGGGGATGAGTAAGGACAACGTGAGTTTTTGTGCGTAGTTCATAAGGCGCTCACAGGATGCTGTGCTGGATGCTTTCGGCGGCAAGGCGCGGTCGGTGCTGGTGCATGTTGAGTTGAGGCGAAGAAAGAAAAACGGGCTATTGCGAGTTGCGCAATGTTGCCTAAAAACGACTAAATATGCAATTCTCCATTCAGAGTATTTTCATACCCCATTTGAGGTATTTTTTGATAATCGATGCGAGTTAGTCTGCGTCTGGCAGGTCAGGGTGCGGATCAATGTGGGGGAGAACTGCGGGTTCAAAGCGAGGAGGGCGCGATCTGTGCTGGTACGCCCCGGTTTATTGGGGT
>CAJBVC010000047.1 GCA_903958915.1 uncultured beta proteobacterium | reverse complement strand
GGTGCTGGCTACCCCATCATCGGCGTGGGCGGCATCATGACGGCAGCGGACGCGGTGGAGAAGATACGCTGCGGAGCCGATGTGGTGCAAATCTATACCGGCCTGATTTACGCCGGATCCGACCTGGTGCGTGACGCGGCACTGGCCATCAAGAAGGCTTGCAAGGTAGCCCAAGCCTAAAACGTCCAACACAACGAAGGCAAGCATGCAACGCGTCCAGGCGAATCAATCGTACCGACTTTTCTCGGTGGAGCAGACGCGCACGCTGGAGCGTGGGGCCATGGCGCAGCTACCTGCGCACGCCCTGATGCAACGCGCGGGTTTAGCAGTAGCCAACCTAGCCGGTGCACTCGCCCCCCACGCCCGTACCATCTGGATTGCCTGCGGTCCGGGCAACAACGGAGGCGATGGACTGGAGGCGGCGGTCCACCTGCAAAATCGCGGCTTCCAACTGCAGGTGACTTGCCTGGGTACTCCCGGCGCGTTGCCCCCAGACGCCAAAGCTTCCTGGCAACGTGCCGTGGCCGCCGGGGTGCAGTTCGCTTCGCAGCCGCCAGAAAGTCCCGACCTGTGCATCGATGCCTTGCTGGGCATTGGCAGCACACGCGCACCTGCCGGCGACATGGCGCATTGGATTACTTCCATGCGCTCCAGCGGAACACAGGTGCTGGCGGTGGACATCCCCACCGGCCTGCAGGCCGATACCGGTGCCATTGCAGCTTCCTGCGTGCGGGCCGACCACACCCTGAGCTTGCTCACCCTCAAGCCTGGCCTGTTCACCGCACATGGCCGAGATGCGGCGGGACAAGTTTGGTGGGACGACCTGGGCGTCTGCGACGACACCCTGCCACCCGCCGCCAGATTTGGAGTAGCGGGCGGGCTATTGCCAGCCCGCTATCAGCACGCCAGCCACAAAGGTTCACGCGGCGATGTTGCGGTTGTTGGGGGAGCTACCGGCATGGTGGGTGCCGCATTCCTCGCAGCGTCGGCGGCTTTGCATGGCGGTGCGGGTCGGGTCTTTGTCAGCCTGCTTGATCCCTGTGACATTGCGATGCAGCCAACGCAACCCGAACTGATGTTGCGCGGATGGTGCGACTTGCCTGAAGATGGCCTGACACTGGTCTGCGGCTGTGGCGGAGGCGACCGTATACAGGCTGTTCTGCCGCAACTGCTTTTGAAACCGCACCCGATGGTGCTGGATGCTGATGCGCTCAACGCCATCGCCAAGGATCCTGAACTGCAAGCGCTGGTGCGGCAGCGCGGTGACCGTTTCCCCACGGTGTTGACGCCGCACCCCCTCGAAGCAGCTCGCCTTTTAGGTACTGACACTGCCCACGTTCAGGGCGACCGGCTGGCCGCGGCGCAGGCCCTGGCGGAGCAATTTCAATGCACCGTGGTACTCAAGGGCTCGGGCACCATTACCGCCGCGCCGCAGGCCATTCCTATCGTGAACCCCACCGGCAATGGCCGCCTGGCGACAGGCGGCACCGGCGACGTACTCGCTGGCATGGTCGGCGCGCGCTTGGGCGGTGGCATGAAGGCGTTCGACGCGGCCTCGATGGCCGTCTTTCAACACGGCCGGATCGCCGACCAGTGGCCGCAGCACCTGCCACTCACTGCCGGCGCTTTGGCAAGCGCAGTGCATTGAGGGCAGCCCTCATCACCCTGCTATTGGGCCAGTAGCTCAGCGACGTACCGGCCGATTGCAAGTGATGCGGTCAAGCCAGGCGATTCGATGCCAAACAGGTTGACCAGACCCGCTACACCATGCACACGCGGACCCTGAATGCAGAAGTCGGTCGCCGCTTCGTGCGGACCATGAATCTTGGGGCGAATCCCGGCGTAGGCTGGCAGTAGCGCTGCATCGGCCAGGGCCGGCCAATATTTGCGAATTTCCTGGTAGAACTCTTCGCCTCGCGCGGGGTCAACTGCCAGGTCCTCGGGCGACTCCACCCACTGTACATCCGGACCAAATCGGGCCTGGCCACCGAGATCGAGCGTCAGGTGCACGCCCAGCCCTGCCTCTTGCGGAACCGGATAGATCAGCCGCGAGAAAGGCGCGGGTCCGGCCAGACTGAAGTAGCTGCCCTTGGCGTAGTAGGCCGTTGGCACATGGGAAGCATCAAGTCCAACCATGGAATGAGCCAAAGTCGGTGCGTGCAGGCCCGCTGCATTGACAAGACAGTTACAGGTGATCACCGTGCCGTCATTTGCTATTAACTTCATAGCTCCTTGCGCTTGCTGCACCTGCCTTAGCGGGGAATTCAATGCCAAAACTCCGCCAGCATTTTCGAGATCGCCCAGTAGCGACAGCATGAGTGCGTGGCTATCCACAATGCCGGTGGAGGGAGACAGTAACGCGCCATGCGCTCTCAGGGCCGGCTCCAGCGCACGCGCCTGCGCTGCACTGAGCCATTCCAGATCCAGCACACCATTGACCTGTGCCCGTTGCCTGATGGCGTGCAGACTTGCCAGTTGCGTCTCCTGCGTGGCGACGATCAGCTTGCCGCAGCGCCGGTGCGCAATACCGCGCTCCTCACAGTACCCGTACAGCATGCCCCTGCCCTGCACACAAAGCAGCGCTTTCAAGGACTCGGCAGGGTAATAGATGCCTGCGTGAATGACTTCGCTGTTGCGCGAACTGGTCTGGGTGCCGATCGCATTGCAGGCTTCCAGCAGCAGCACCTCGCGACCTTTGAGCGCCAGCGCCCGCGCAACCGCCAGGCCGACCACCCCGGCCCCCACCACCACACACTCCATATGGTCCATTGTTCGTGGCGCTGTTACAGAAGTTCGAGAAAAGGAGCCTTTGCCGCATCCTTAAGCTGCTTGCCCGCAGGCACCAACAAATACGCCCGCGCCGCCTGAGGCGTCAACCCAAAAGTCATGCTGGCCGGCCCCGCTGCATTCTGCCCATAGCCATAACCTCGCGTTACCGACAGCAATGCGACGTTCAGGTCGACCGAAGTGCCATCATTGCAACGCAGGTCGATCGCGCCGGCCGTGCTGGAGGTGTAGCGAAAACGCCCTGAGCAGCTGGTTCGCGGCGCGCTGGTGCTACCTGCTGACTGGGTACCGGACGCTGCAGCGACCGGCACCGGCTGCGTGAGCAACAGTGTTCCCGTATGGTCGATGCCAATCTGCAGTTTTCCGACGAGCAGCTGCCCGTTGACCAAGGCGATGGCGTCCGAAGTCGATGCAAAAAGCGCTTGTGCCTTGTCGTCGACCATGGCACATGCGCTGAGCAAGCCCGCGGCACACAGCGCCGCAACCGAGTGGGTGGATGCGTGATTCATTGTTCACCTCTGCGATAGAGACCACCGCAAAGTGGCCGGTGTACCATCTTAGTCTCCCCGCGCACGCCTATAAACAAGAAATACCTCGGAGAATCCGCCCTTGACACATTTCGACCCGTCACCCACGGACGCTGCGTCAACCCGCACCGGTTGGCGAAAAGTGGTGTTTGGCGGCATGGCAGCACTGACCGTACTAACCGGGATCTTTCTGGCGGGTCCGAGGTTTGAGTTTGGTCCCAATATGCCAGCGCAGCGTGCGCTGCCCCCTGACAACGTCGACGATCTGGACGGTTGGCTGGCAAAGTCCGAGGCGGCATTCCCAGACATCAAGCCGGGCACAGCCAAGTCCATCGTATGGGCGGCATCGCAAAAGCAGCGCACCCCATGGTCGGTGGTCTATCTGCATGGTTTTTCGGCCAGCCGCATGGAAACGGCACCCTTGGCCGATCGGGTGGCCACCGCGTTGGGGGCCAATGCCTTTCACACGCGCCTGACCGGGCACGGGTTGCCCGGCGAGTTCATGGGCACCGCCACCGCCCAGGACTGGATGGCCGACACCCTGGAGGCGGTTCGGATTGGGCAGGCGCTGGGCGAGCGTGTGCTGGTGATCAGTTGCTCTACCGGGTCGACGCTGGCCACCTGGCTTGCAACGTCCGCCGATGGAAGCCGGGTTGCAGCCCATGCCTTTCTGTCACCCAACTTCGGTCCCAAAGACAAACGCTCGGACATCCTCAATGGCCCCTGGGGCCAGCGCATCGCTCTGGCGCTCGAGGGAGAGAATCGTGGCTGGACACCTGCAAGTGCCGCCGAGGAACAGGCCTGGACCTCGCGTTACCCCACCCGCGCCTTGTTTCCCGTGATGGGTCTGGTCAAGCGGGTTCGGGAAAGCGACCTTTCACTCTTTCAGACGCCGGTGCTGATGCTCTACAGCGAGCAGGATGAGACGGTCGACCCGGTGGAAACACAGTCTGCCTTCACACGAATAGGCTCATCCCTGAAAGCGCTCGAGGCGGTAAGCTACAGTCAGAGCAAAGGGCAGCACGTGCTGGCAGGTGCCATCAAGGATCCGCAAGCGGTAGCACCCATGGCGCAGTCCATTGTGAAGTGGGTTCAGACCCTGCCCAAGAGCGGCCCATGAGCGTTGGACCGCGTCCTGATCGCGCCGTTTCCGGCATCTGGTAAATTCATCCGACCGAACCGAAGCCCGAAAGCTCCCTGACATGGCCTCAGACCCTACCGAACCGACCGAAGTCAGCCGCATCCCGCTCAAAGCATTGGGGCTGCGCACAGGAATGGCCTTGCAAACCCGTCGCCTGGTCGAGGGTGCCAGCAAGAAGGAGTCGCAGTATTTCGGCGCCATTGAATCCAAAGGTGTCATGGTCGGGCCATTGGGGCCGGACGGCGATAAAACCGGGCTGACCGAAGGCGAGATTTGTGTCGTACGCGGCTTCACCGGCCAGTACGAGTTTTCTTTTCTCAGCAAAGTGCTGCAGACTTTCGAGAAGCCGTTCGTATACGCCCTGCTGGCGTACCCCACGAAAGTCGACGCACACCTGGTGCGCCAGAGCATGCGCACCAAGGTTTCATGGCCCACCACAGTGGAACTGAAGTCGTCCGAAGGAGTGCCGTTGCCCGTCACACTGATCGATATCAGCATGCAGGGCGCCATGATCAAAGCTGTCGAAACGCTTGCCCCAGTGGGCGAAGTACTGACCATCAATATGACCGTATCAATTGACGGGACTGCAGCCAGCTTGCGCCTGATGGCCAGCGTATGCCATAACCACAAGGCTTCTTATGAAGATGCCTACTTTGTTGGACTGGCCTTCAAGGACCTGACCCAGCAAGACAAACTGGTGCTGAATTACCTTACGCAGCCACCTCAGGCTCCCAGCGCTTAGCCGCTGGCCGCCCATGCAGCATCACAAGTGTTGCAATTTGTTACTTTAAGCGCTGCTTAAGGATGCACCGATAGCATGTAGAGTCATTGCGCTGCAGTTGGACCAATCATGGTCCGCATGCGCATTCCGTGATCTCCATGCAGCCCGAACAGTCCACACCTTTGCCCGCCGACAAACCCGTTAGAAGTCTCCTCGCCGGCGACACGGTAGTGTATTTGGGTCTCTTGACGCTGACCGCGCTAGTCTGGCAAATCAGCAAGCAGGGTTACTTTGAAGCCGGAGACGATGTCGGCTACTGGCTGGGTGTCGCTGGCGGCACCATGATGCTGCTCCTTTTCAGCTATCCGCTGCGCAAGCATTTCCGTTTCGCGCAGGGTTGGGGCCGCGTGAAATGGTGGTTTCTTGTG
>CAJBVC010000046.1 GCA_903958915.1 uncultured beta proteobacterium | reverse complement strand
CAACGGCAACCCCAAGCCGGCCAATGACAGTTTGAGCAGTGCGGGATTGGGTTTGCGCTACGCTCTGCCCAATGTGCTGCTGACGCTGGACTATGGGCGAGTGGTGACGGGTAGCAGCTTGCCCTTCACGCC
The DNA here is from genome assembly GCA_903958915.1 of uncultured beta proteobacterium. GTDB lineage: Bacteria > Pseudomonadota > Gammaproteobacteria > Burkholderiales > Burkholderiaceae_C > Allorhodoferax. Next base: position 9,141 of record CAJBVC010000046.1, on the reverse strand, counting down.
CAACTCAAGCGTGCCGCAGGTGGGGGATCAGAAATTGCACCTTAATCTGTCGGCGAGGTTTTAATGTGATGGATTGTTTGAGGATGTTCAGATGGCGGGTTTAAAGAGTGGGGCGCCAGCGCCTGAGGGAATCACGGTGCACGGGCAGACGCGTGTGCTGGAAATCTCGTTTTCAGACGGTGCGAATTTTAGGATTCCGTTCGAGTTGATGCGTGTGTATTCCCCATCGGCCGAGGTGCAGGGGCATGGTCCGGGGCAGGAGACGCTGCAGACCGGTAAGCGCGATGTGGTGCTTGAAGCGCTGGAGCCGGTGGGCAACTACGCCGTGCAGCCGCGTTTCTCGGATGGGCACGACACCGGAATTTTTTCCTGGGATTACCTGTACTTTCTGGGCTCGCAGCAGGACGATTTGTGGCGCGATTACACCGAGCGGCTGACGGCGGCGAATCTGGACCGTGATGCGCCCATGGTGGCCAAGAGCGGCTCGAGCTGCGCCAGTCACTAAGTCGATCTGCTATAGTTTTGGGAGCTGTTTACGCAAGCATTACGGGCGTAAACGACACTTTTGGTTTAAATTTTCATGTCTACTACCCACTTTGGTTACCAGTCTGTTGATGAGTCCGAAAAGGCCAAGCACGTGCGCGGCGTGTTCGACTCGGTCGCCCCCAAGTACGACCTGATGAACGATCTGATGTCGATGGGCATGCACCGGGCCTGGAAGGCCTATACGGTGATGGTGGCCAACTTGCACGAGGGCGACAAGGCGCTGGACATTGCAGGGGGCACTGGCGACCTGGCGCTGGCGTTTTCCCGGAAAGTCGGCAAGTCTGGCCAAGTGGTGCACACCGACATCAACGAAGCAATGCTGCGCACCGGGCGCAACCGTTTGCTCGATGCTGGCGTGGTACTGCCAACTTTGGTCTGCGACGCGGAGAAGTTGCCGTTTCCCGACAACCACTTCAACCTGGTGAGTGTGGCCTTTGGCTTGCGCAACATGACGCACAAGGATGTGGCGCTGGCCGAGATGAACCGGGTGCTGCGGCCCGGGGGCAAATTGCTGGTACTGGAGTTTTCCAAGGTGGCCGCGCCCCTGGAAAAGGTGTACGACTGGTATTCGTTCAAGGTCTTGCCCCAGTTGGGCCGACTGGTGGCGGGTGATGATGCCAGCTACCGGTATTTGGCCGAATCCATTCGCATGCACCCCGCTCAGGAGGAACTCAAGTCACTGATGCAGCAAGCGGGGTTTGGTCATGTGGACTACCATAACCTGACCGGTGGGGTAGTGGCATTGCATGTAGGCATCAAATGCTAAGTCTTGTGAAAGCCTTTAGCATCCTCATCTGTGGGAATAGTTTTACCGGGGAAAACGCATGAAGTTCTGGGTTCTGGTTCTTGTGACGGTCATGGCGCTGCTGGGTTCGGACGCAGAAGCGGCGCGGCGTTTGGGTGGCGGCAAGTCGGTTGGACAACAGTCGTCCAATGTGACACAGCGCGAGGCGGCGCCTGGTGCGCCGGCGCAGGGTGCAGCCAGCCCGGCACAAAAAACTGCTCCCGCAGCGCCTGCAGCGGCAGCACCCAAGCGCCCGTGGGGAGCCATGCTGGGCGGTCTCGCGGCTGGCCTGGGACTGGCATGGCTTGCCAGTTCGTTGGGGTTGGGCGAGGGGTTCGGGCAGATTTTGATGTTCGCGCTGCTGGCCTTTGCTGCCGTGATGGCCGTGCGCTGGTTCATGCGAAGCCGTAGTGCGGCGGCGGCAAGGGCGCAGTCCAATCCATTTGCCTTCCAGGGGGCGGGCAATGTTCCGCTGGCGCAGCGTAGCGCCTATCGCCCGGAGAATGTAGGAAATGACGCCTCGGCCCGGCCGTGGGAACGCAGTGGGGCGATGCCGCTCGACGGTGCCGGCACGCAGTCGGGCTCCATGATTGGCTCGGCGTTGTCGGGATCCCAAAACTGGGGTGTGCCGGCAGGGTTTGATACCGAAGGGTTCCTTTCAGCAGCAAAGTCCAATTTTGTGACGCTGCAGGCGGCATGGGATCGCTCCGACATACCCGCCTTGCGTGCCATGATGACGGACGGCATGCTGCAGGAAATTCGCAGCCAGTTGGCCGAGCGCGAGGCCCACGGTAGTGGAGACGCGACCGTCACCGACGTGGTGATGGTCGACGCGCGTTTGCTGGGTATTGAGGAACTCGACCACGAGTACATGGCCAGCGTCGAGTTTTCCGGAATGATCCGCGAGGACCCCTCGGCAGGCCCCAATCCGTTCCGTGAAGTCTGGAACATGACCAAAGCCAAAAATGGCAACAGTGGCTGGCTGGTGGCGGGAGTGCAGGCACTGCAGTAGGGGTTAGGGGCGGCCGAGCAGCAGGCGGGCCGTGCCTGATAATACGGGCCTATGGCAACACAGTCCCCTTTTTCCATGCTGGAGGGCCTCCTCCAAAACTTCAAGCTTCCGGTCGCGCCGCCCGCGTGGGCTGTCGAGGAAACCCACCGACGCACCGTGTTGTTGATCAACCATGTGCTGATGCAGGAGCCGCAGGCGATGGAGCGCCTGACGCGGCATAAGTCCCGTGTGGTTTTGGCACAGTGGCGCAGTTTCACGTTCAAGGTCGCTATCACCCCAGCCGGTCTGCTCGACGTGGCACCAGGCGATGCGGCTGCCGACCTGACACTTGAGATCACCGAAACATCCCCCATTGCCATTGCGCAGACGCTGATGCAGGGTGAAAAACCGGCGGTCCAGATTGCTGGAGATGTGCAGTTGGCAGCCGACGTGAGCTGGTTGGCAGAACACCTGCGGTGGGACATCGAGGAAGATCTCTCGCGCGTGCTGGGCGACGCCCCGGCACACGGATTGGTACAAGCCGCGCAGACCTTTGCGTCGGCGCTGCGGCAGTTTATCGGCAAACGCAGTAGTGGTGGTGCCACCGGACCCGTTGCATGACGCGCATTGCTCGCGGTGCCTTCATTGTCTGGGTGGTATTTCGCTACGGACTCGATGAACTGGTACTGAGCAGTTTCAATCGGCCGGGCCTTGCACGGTTAGCCCGCATACTGTCGTTTGGGCGCAATCTGGATGCTCCGCGTGGGCAGCGCTTGCGCCTGGCGCTGGAAAGCCTGGGACCCATTTTTGTCAAGTTTGGCCAGGTGTTGTCCACCCGCCGTGACCTGATGCCAGTGGATATTGCAGACGAACTGGCGCGGCTGCAGGACCGTGTTCCGCCGTTTGCGTCGGACATCGCGGTGGCCACCATCGAGCGCGAGCTTGGCAAGCCGCTGAGCGAGTTGTTCGTATCGTTCGAGCGTGAGCCAGTGGCCAGCGCGTCCATCGCCCAGGTCCACTTTGCCGTATTGCGCGACCGCACCGGGCGCGAGCGGGAGGTGGCGGTCAAGGTGCTGCGCCCTGGCATGGTGGACGCTTTTGAAAAAGACCTGAACCTAATGCGCATGATGGCGGGTTGGGTGGATGGTTTGTCGTCCGAGGGCAAGCGCCTCAAACCACGTGAAGTGGTCGCCGAGTTTGACAAGTACCTGCATGACGAGTTGGACCTGGTGCGCGAGGCTGCCAGTGCAGCGCAGTTGCGTCGCAACATGGAAGATCTCAAGCTGGTGCTGATTCCCGAGATGCTGTGGGACTACTGCACGCGTGAGGTGATGGTGATGGAGCGCATGCATGGGGTGCCCGTCAGCCAGGTGGATCGCCTTAGGGCCGCAGGCGTCGATATTCCAAAATTGGCGCGCGATGGGGTGACGATTTTCTTCACCCAGGTATTTCGCGATGGCTTTTTCCATGCCGACATGCATCCGGGCAACATCCAGGTGAGCGTTGCGCCCGAGACCCTGGGTCGCTACATTTCGCTGGATTTCGGGATTGTTGGAACGCTCACATCGTCCGACAAAGAGTACCTGGCACAAAACTTTGCGGCGTTCTTCCGTCGTGATTACAAGCGCGTGGCCGAGTTGCATATCGAGTCGGGTTGGGTGCCGCAGAGTACCCGTGTGGATGAACTCGAAGCCGGTATTCGGACCGTTTGTGAGCCGTATTTCGATCGACCGCTGAAGGAAATTTCACTCGGGTTGCTGCTGATGCGGCTGTTCCAGATCTCGCGGCGCTTTCAGGTGGAAATTCAGCCTCAGTTGGTGCTATTGCAGAAAACGCTGCTCAACATCGAGGGTCTGGGGCGCCAGTTGGACCCCGACCTTGACCTCTGGGCGACAGCCAAACCTTTCCTGGAGCAGTGGATGCTGGGGCAGGTGGGGCCACAAAAACTGATGGAGCAGCTCAAGGCGCAGGCGCCCCATTACGCAAAGCTGGTGCCGGAGTTGCCAATGCTGTTGCACAACTATCTCAAACAGGGGTCAGCCGATTCTGGAGCGGCTTTGCGGGAACTGGTCGTCGAGCAGCGCCGGACCAACCGCCTGCTGCAAGGCCTGGTCTATACCATTCTCGGCTTTGCGCTGGGGATGGTCGTTATGCAGATGTTTCTCAAAACGCGCCTCTTTTAGACGCAGCCCTATAATCGAGGGCTTTGCAACCTGTGAGTTAAAGCCACTACGCCATGCCAATCTATGCCTATAAATGCGAGTCCTGTGGATTTGCCAAGGACGTATTGCAAAAGATGTCCGACCCGGTGCTGGAAACGTGTCCGCAGTGTGCTCAGGCGACATTTCGCAAGCAGGTCACATCCGCAGGATTTCAGCTTAAAGGCGCCGGTTGGTATGTGACAGACTTTAAAGGCGGCAATAGTGCCGGTGCACCTGCAGCGCCCGCGGCAGAGACGGCCGCTACGGATACCGCGGCAACTCCTGCAGCTTCCGCGCCGACGCCTGCCGCCAAGACGGAGTCCGTCGCCGCCCCAACTGCTGCGTCTGCGCCGGCCGCGGCAGCAGGCAGCTGATCGCCAAAGCCGGGATCACCATGCCCTTCAAGAAATACATGCTGACAGGCCTGATGGTGTGGTTGCCACTGGCCATCACACTGTGGGTCTTGCTGTGGCTGGTGGGCTTGCTGGACGGTCTTTTCGGTAGTTTTTTGGCCGGGCTCGCTGCGGTGACGCCGGACAGCCTGCAGCCGGTGCTCGCACGCCTGCACAGCATTCATGGTCTGGGCGTGGTGCTGGTGGTGCTGTTCATACTGGTCACTGGAGCGCTGGTATCCAATGTTGCCGGGCGCTGGTGGATCAAGCAATGGGATCGGTTGTTTACCAATATTCCCATCGTCAAGTCGATTTATGTCAGCGTCAAAAAAGTATCGGACACACTGTTCTCGAGCAATGGCAATGCCTTTCGAACTGCCCTGCTGGTGCAGTACCCGCGCGCCGGGTGTTGGACCATTGCCTTTCAGACGGGTGTGCCAAGTGGCGAAGTGCAGGGCCATCTCGGAGCGGACTTCGTCAGCGTTTATGTGCCCACCACTCCCAACCCCACCAGCGGATTCTTTCTGATGCTGCCGCGCTCCGACGTCATCGAATTGAAAATGAGTGTCGATGAAGCATTGACCTACGTGATCTCCATGGGGTCGGTAGCACCAACGGGTGCCAGGGCACCCGCTACACCTCCCAATCAACCCATTCGTTAATCCCGTTGCCCCACCGGCAGCGCCTAGAAAGCAAGCTATGGCCATGCGTTCCCACTATTGCGGTCTGGTGACCGAAGCCCAGATGGGCCAAACCGTATCGTTATGCGGCTGGGTCAACCGTCGCCGCGACCACGGTGGTGTGATTTTTGTCGACGTGCGTGACCGCGAGGGCTATGTGCAGGTGGTGTGCGACCCCGATCGGCCTGAAATGTTCGCTGTGGCCGAAGATCTGCGTAACGAGTTTTGCATTCAGGTCAAAGGCCTGGTGCGCGCGCGCCCGGAAGGCACCACCAACGACAACATGAAGAGCGGCAAGATCGAGGTGCTGTGCCACGAGTTGAACGTACTTAATCCGTCGGTGACGCCCCCGTTCCAGCTCGATGACGACAACCTGTCTGAGACCACGCGCCTGACGCACCGGGTGCTGGATCTGCGTCGCCCGTACATGCAGAACAACCTCATGCTGCGCTATCGCGTGTCGATGGAGGTGCGCAAGTTTCTTGACGCCAATGGCTTCGTCGACATCGAGACACCGATGCTGACCAAGAGCACCCCCGAGGGCGCGCGGGACTATTTGGTACCCAGCCGTGTGCATGACGGGCATTTCTTTGCCTTGCCGCAGTCACCACAATTGTTCAAGCAGTTGTTGATGGTGGCGGGATTTGACCGTTACTACCAGATCACCAAGTGTTTCCGCGACGAAGACCTGCGCGCAGACCGCCAGCCCGAGTTCACGCAGATTGATATCGAAACCTCGTTCCTCAGCGAAGAGGAAATCCGCGACATCTTCCAGGGCATGATCAAGACGGTGTTCCAAACCACCATCAACGTCGATCTGGGCGAGTTTCCCGTCATGACTTATCAGGATGCGATGCACCGCTATGGTTCTGACAAGCCCGATCTGCGCGTGAAGCTCGAATTCTGCGATGTGACCGATGTGATGGCCGATGTCGATTTCAAGGTATTTTCTGGTGCTGCGACCATGAATAATGGCCGTGTGGTGGCACTGCGCGTACCCGGTGGTGCTCGTGAGAACGGCGGGATGCCGCGCAGCGAGATCGATGCCTACGCCGAATTCGTCAAGATCTATGGCGCCAAGGGCTTGGCCTATGTCAAGGTCAATGAAGTGTCCAAAGGGCGCGATGGACTGCAGAGCCCGATCGTCAAGAACCTCCACGACAAGGCCATCGGCGAAGTGCTGGCGCGTACCGGTGCCCAGGATGGCGACCTGATTTTCTTTGGCGCTGACAAAGCCAAAATCGTCAACGATGCGATTGGCGCGTTGCGCATCAAGATCGGGCACAGCGAATTTGGCAAAAAAAATGGACTGTTTGAGAAGGGCTGGCGCCCGATGTGGGTGGTGGACTTTCCGATGTTCGAGTACGACGAGGAAGCCCAGCGCTATACCGCCACCCACCATCCGTTCACAGCCCCCAAGGATGGCCACGAAGACTGGATGGTGTCGGCGCCTGAGAAATGCATTTCCAAGGGCTACGACACGGTCTTGAATGGCTGGGAGATGGGCGGAGGCTCGGTGCGTATCCACCGCGCCGATGTGCAGCAAAAAGTGTTTGATGCGCTGAAGATCACGCCCGAGGAGGCGCAGGTGAAGTTTGGTTTCCTGCTCGATGCGCTGCAGTACGGCGCGCCTCCCCATGGTGGATTGGCGTTTGGTCTGGACCGCATCGTCACGCTCATGACGGGAGCTGAGTCGATCCGTGACGTGATCGCTTTCCCCAAGACGCAGCGTGCACAGTGCTTGCTGACCCAGGCCCCGAGCCTGGTCGACGAAAAGCAGTTGCGCGAACTGCACATCCGGCTGCGCAACGCTGACCTCGTCAAGCCTGCTTGACGCTGGCGATAGTGCACAATGAAAGGGCGCTTGATGCGCCCTTTTTCAATGTCCACACGCTACAAAATTCCGGAATCGGTGCTGGTGGTGATTTACACGCCGGCGCTGGACGTACTGCTGATCCGACGCGCCGATGGCATGGGCGGCGCACAGGACTTCTGGCAGTCCGTGACGGGCAGCAAAGATACGCAAGATGAGCCGTGGGCTGTCACCGCGGCACGCGAAGTGATGGAGGAAACCGGCATTGATTGTTCGGCCGGATCACTGAATGCGGATGCACTTCAGGACTGGCACCTGGAAAATGTGTACAGCATCTACCCGCGCTGGTTGCACCGCTATGCACCGGGGGTCACCCACAACCGCGAGCACCTGTTTGGTTTGCGGGTGCAAGCCGGTTGTGCCGTTCGGTTGAATCCGCGTGAGCATACCGACTACCAGTGGCTACCCCACCGGATGGCGGCGGAACGCTGTTTTTCACCCTCGAACGCCGAAGCCATTCTCCTGCTGGACAGGTTTGCTTTGCAGGAAGCGCCGCCTCATCGTGAGATCGTTCTGTGACCTTGCTGCGTGTTGCAACATACAACATCCATAAAGGCGTGCAGGGGCTGGGGCCACGCCGTCGGCTCGAGATTCACAACCTAGGCCATGCCGTCGAGCAGTTCGATGCCGACATCGTCTGTTTGCAGGAGGTGCGCAAGATGCACCGACGGGAAGAGAGTTTCTTCACCCATTGGCCGGCACTGCCGCAGGCCGAGTTTCTTGCGCCCGAAGGCTATACCCCGGTGTACCGAACCAATGCGGTGACGCGCCATGGCGAGCACGGCAACGCGATGCTGAGTCGCTGGCCCGTTGTGGCGCACCAGCATGAGGACATGTCGGACCACCGCTTCGAGCAACGGGGCTTGTTGCACACCGAGGTTCAGTTTCATGGGTTGGCGGTGCACGTGGTGGTGGTGCATCTGGGGTTGATTCGCGCCAGCCGGCAACGGCAGCTTGCACAACTGCTGCGTTTCCTGGCACGCGAACTTCCTCTCGATGCCCCCGTGGTGGTGGCGGGTGACTTCAACGACACCGAGAATTTTGTTGCGCGCGCGCTCGGTACCAGTGGGCTGACTGCAATGGCAGGGCAGCGGTTGGCCACCTTTCCATCGCGTCTGCCCCTGATGCAGGTCGACCACGTCTTTGCGCGCGGAATGCGCCCGCTGTCTTTGTCGGTGCCACGTGGTTCTATCTGGAGTCGCATGTCCGACCATTTGCCATTGATCGCAGAGTTTGACGTACCTGTGAGGGGAGCGTGACAGCGACCTCGTTGAATGCTGGCCATGCACTGCGCCTGTTGCAGTGTGGACGAGAATTTTTTCCGGCGATGGTGCAAGCCATCGATGCAAGCAGTACCGAGGTGCGACTGGAGACCTACATATTCCACTTCGACGCCTCCGGTTGCGACATTGCGCAGGCCCTGTGCCGGGCCGGCCAGCGCGGTGTGCGGGTTTATCTGCTCATGGATGGCGTGGGATCGCCGGAGGTGCCTCTGGAGTGGCAACAACGATTCGTTGAGGCCAGTGTTCAGTGGCACCGGTTTTCGCCGCTTGGCAACCTCGGGCTGTTGGTACCCATGCGCTGGCGTAGATTGCACCGCAAACTGTGCGTGGTCGATGGGGAGGTGGCGTTCTGCGGCGGCATCAACATTCTGGACGATTTGCTGGATCCGGT
>CAJBVC010000045.1 GCA_903958915.1 uncultured beta proteobacterium | reverse complement strand
TAAATAATCTGTCTCAGTGGTGCGCGGAGCCGGACTCGAACCGGCACGCTATTGCTAGCGTCAGGACCTAAACCTGGTGCGTCTACCAATTTCGCCACCCGCGCAATTCACAATCGGAAGCCTGGGCTGAAGCAAACCAGTTTGCCTTCAGCCAGACACCCGTTGAAATAGGTCAACTGCGTATTTTAACCTGCAGTGCCGGCGGTCCGTTTTACCTTGAACCAGGCAGCGTACATGGCCGGTAGCGCTAGCAGGGTCAATACCGTGGCCACGATCAAGCCGCCCATGATAGACACCGCCATCGGCCCCCAAAAAGTCGAGCGTGACAAGGGCACCATCGCCAGCACGGCCGCCGCAGCAGTTAGCACGATCGGCCGCAATCGCCGCACGGCCGACTCCACAATAGCCTCCCACACGGGGACGCCCGCGTCGCGGTCCTGCTCGATTTGATCAATCAGAATGACCGAATTGCGCTGGATCATTCCCATAAGCGCGATGACTCCCAGCATGGCAACGAACCCGAACGGCCGCCCCGAGGCCAATAGGGCCGCGGTGACGCCGGCAATGCCCAGAAAACCAGTGAGAAACACCAGCAAAGCGCGCGAAAAGCTGTGCAACTGCAACATCAACAACGTGAATGTAATGAAAAGCATGATCGGAACACCGGCAAAGATGGCGGCCTGTCCCCGGCTGCTCTCCTCCACCGCACCGGCCACTTCAATCCGATAACTGGTCAAACCCGCTTTTTTCCACTGCGCCTCCAAAGCGCGCAGGCGCGGCAATAGCTCTGCGGTCACAGTGGCTCCCTGCAAGCCCTCGACGATGTCGCTCTGCACGGTGATGGCGTAGTCGCGGTTTTCGCGCCACATGACACCAGGCTCCCACGCAAAGGTGGGCTTGGCAATCTGCGTCAGCGGAATCGATTTGCCACTCGCGGTGGGCAGGTAGGCGTTGCCGATGTCGGTGATCGCATTGCGCTCGTCGGGCGGCTGGCGCAGCACGATATCGATGAGCTTGTCGCCCTCGCGGTATTGCCCCACCGGCGTGCCTGACAGCATGGTCTTGGACGCCTGTGCGATGGATTGGCTGGTCACGCCCAAGGCACGTGCCTTGGCCTGGTCCACTTCCAGGCGCATAACCTTGACGGCTTCGTTCCAGTTGTCGTTCACGCCACGCGTGTTGCTGCTGGCGCGCATCACGGCCTTGACCTCGTCGGCCCGCTCACGCAGCGTCAGCGGTTCGCCGCCCACCACGCGAAACTGCACCGGATAGGCCACCGGCGGGCCATTGGGCAAAATCTTGATACGCGTGCGCACTTCCGGAAATTCGTGCGCCATCAACTCCGGAAGCCTGATACGCAAAGGCTCGCGCTGCTTCAGGCTCTTGGGTACCAGAATGAATTGCGATACGTTGCTCTGGGTAAAGATGTTGTCCAGCGGCAAATAGAAGCGCGGAACGCCCGAGCCAATCCAGACGCTCACCGATTCGATATCAGCCTCTTGCAGCAAGCGCGCTTCGATGCGCTTGGTGACCAACTCATTGGCGGAAAATGACGTTCCCTCGGGGTACCAGACATCAAGCAGCACCTCCGTGCGCGCAGAGTCCGGGAAAAACTGCTGCTGCACCCGCCCCATCCCGACGATCCCCAGTGCAAATGTGAGCAGGGTGATGCCAATCGTGATCCACCGGTGCTGCACACACCAGTTCACTGCCTTGCGAAACAGGTTGTAAAACGGCGTATTGAACAATTCATGCGGCCCATCGGCTTCGCTGTGTGGTTTGACCTTGAGAATGACAGTACCCAGGTAGGGTACGAAGAACACCGACACCAGCCAGCTCAGCACCAGAGCCAGCACCGTCACACCAAAAATCGCGAAGGTGTACTCGCCAGTGGCCGATTTGGCAATGCCGATGGGCAGGAAACCCACCGCAGTGATCAGGGTGCCGGTAAGCATTGGCATGGCGGTGATCTCGTAGGCGAAGCTCGCCGCCCGCACCTTGTCGTAGCCCTCTTCCATTTTGCGCACCATCATCTCCACCGCGATAATGGCGTCGTCCACCAGCAGCCCGAGTGCAATGATCAGTGACCCCAACGAAATCTTGTGCAGGCCGATGCCCCAATACCCCATGCCCAGGAAGGTGACCGCCAGCACCAGTGGAATGGTGATGCCGACCACCAAACCGGGACGCATGTCGACGTAATACCGGTTGTACCAGTGGGTGCTTGAGGGGCGCTTGTGCAGCCCCAGACTGATGAAACTGACCGCCAGCACAATGCCCACCGCCTCGACCAGCACCGCCACAAATTCACCCACCGACTTGGCCACTTCATTGGGCTGGTCCTGCACCTTGACCAAACGCACGCCCGCTGGCAACGTGGCTTCAATCTTTTCAGTCGCCACTTTCAGCGCCTCGCCCAGCCCGATGATGTCACCACCCTTGTTCATGGACACGCCCAATGCAATGACCTGCGCGCCCTGATGCCGTACTTTCGTCTGAGGCGGATCGACATATCCGCGCTTGATCTGGGCAATGTCGCCCAGGCGCAACTGGTTGCCCGACGCGCCACGGATTGGCATGGCTGCCAGTTCCTCGACCGCCTGAAACTGGCCTCCAACGCGCACCTGGATCACATCCAGTGGGGTTTGCAAGGTGCCGGCACCCTCCACCGCATTTTGTTGTGCCAGTTGGGCCAGCACCTGGTTCATGTCCAGACCCAATTGGGAAAGCCGCCTTTGCGAAATCTCGATGAACAGTTTTTCATCCTGAACACCAAACAGCTCAACCTTGTTGACGTCAGTGACACGCAACAATTTCTGGCGCACTTCATCGGCAAATGACTTGACTTCAGTTTCCGAAAACCCATGTGCTTCCAGGGCGTAAATCACCCCAAACACATCACCAAATTCGTCGTTGAAGAACGGGCCTTGCACGCCGGCAGGCAGGGTCTGGCGGATATCGCCAATTTTTTTGCGCACGGTGTACCAGGTGTTGGCGACATCAACGGCCCGGGTCGAGTCCTTCAGCTGGAAAATGATGGTGGTTTCGCCCGGTTTGGAGTAGCTGCGTATCTTGTCCGCATGCGGCACCTCCTGCAAGGTGCGTTCAATCCTGTCGGCCACCTGCTCGGCCATTTGTTGCGAGGTTGCGCCCGGCCAAAACGACCGCACCACCATCAGCCGAAAGGTGAATGGGGGGTCCTCGTCCTGTCCCAGCTGAAAGTAGGCCGAAGCGCCCAGCACCATCAGCACGATCATCAAAAACCGGGTCAAGGGCGCATGCTCGACCGCCCAGCGCGAGAGGTTGAACCCTTTTTCAGGGTGCAGGTGTTGGTCGCTCATGCCGGCCTCACTTGCTGCTGCCAGCGGCAGCGCTGGCCGCGGCGGCGGGAGCCGAACTTGCTATATTTTTGGTAGCTCCCTGCGCACCATTGGCGGGCGCTACAGCCTCTTTTGGCTTGTAGATTGAGACCTTCTGTCCGGGCGACAGCACATGCACACCCGCCACCACCACCTGCATTCCCGGCTGCAAGCCGCTGGCAATCACCACGTCATTGCCATCGGCAGTGGCAATCACCACCGGTTGCAGGCGCACCGTCATGCTGGCGGTGTCAAGCACCCACACCGCCGCCGACTTGCCATCTTGGCGCAAGGCACTGGTGGGCAATTTGATGGCCTGCACCACGCTGCGCTCCAGCGCGTTTGGCGTTACGGTCACGGTGGTTCCCAAAGCTGGTGACTCCTTGGCATCGAGCGTCACCTTCACCGTGAACGTGCGCGTCACCGGGTCGGCACTGGCAGCCACTTCGCGCACCAGTCCCTTGATGGCACTGCTTGCGCCCCATGGCCGCACCTCCACCGCTGAACCGGGCTTGATCCGTGTGACGCGGTCTTCGGGTACGGAAAACAACGCATCGCGCGGCCCATCCAGCGCGATCCGCACGACCGGGGTACCCGCAGCCACCACCTGTCCGGGCTCGGCATCCACCGCAGTCACGACTCCGGCGGCGTCTGCCACCAGCGTGGTGTAACCGGCCTGATTGCCCTGGCCTGCCAGTTGGGCCTGCGCTTGCTCCAACTGGGCTTGCGCGGCCTTCAGAGCGGCGTCCCTGCGTTCGAGTTCAGCACCGCTGATGAAATTTTGTTCGCGCAAGTCCTTGAAACGCCTGTAATCCGCAGCTGCCAGGTCGCGGTTGGTTTGCGCGGCAGCTACCTGGGCCTTGGCGGCACTGGTGGCCAACTGGTAATCCTGCGGATCCAGCTGCGCCAGCACATCGCCGGCCTTCACCCGCTGGCCCAACTCGGCCTGGCGGCGCGTGATCTTGCCACCCACCCTAAACCCCATCCGTGCTTCCACCCGTGCCCGCACCTCGCCAGCAAATTCGGTACCCAACTGCAAGGGCTGCTCCCCTACCGTAATGAGCTTGACAGACCGCACAGGCTCGAGCGGCGGCGCCGGCTTGGAGCACGCTGCCAGAGCTGCCATCGACGCGAGTAAAAATGAGCGTTTCAAGAGGGTTGTGGGACGCATATTGAATATTAATGACTAGTTGGTTAGTAATTTAGGTGAATTGCAAATGGCTGTCAAGGCACACGGCCGACAACCACAAGGCCTAACTGACAGCGAACGGCGAAGTGTCGCGCCCGGAACGTGCAGAATCGCCCCCATGACCCGCTCCGCTGCGCCGCTGACGACCACCGCAACGCCCATCACCCACTACGAAAACTTTCCAGTGGCGTCCTGGTTGTGCCCGCCACGCCTGCGCGGTGCCATCACTGCGATTTACCATTTCGCGCGTACCGCCGACGACCTGGCCGACGAAGGCGTCGCCACACCGCAGCAGCGTCTGACCGACCTGGCGGCCTACCGGGCCGACCTCGATGCCATTTGCCTGAACCCTCCCGCGCGGCCCGGGCCGCGCTGGCCGCAGGTCTTTGCTGCGCTGCAATTTGCCGTGCAGCAATACGCCCTGCCCTGCCACTTGCTGCACGACTTGGTCGACGCATTCGTGCAGGATGTCGAAAAGACCGCAAATGGAGCCCACTATGCCAACCAGGAGGAACTGGGCGATTACTGCAGACGCTCTGCCAATCCGGTCGGTCGTCTGCTGCTGCATCTGTACGGCGTCACGCAGCCGCTGGCACTGCAGCAAAGTGACGCCATCTGCACGGCGCTCCAACTGATCAATTTCTGGCAAGACCTGAGCGTGGACATCCCGCGCGGGCGCTTTTACCTGCCGCTGGACGGCTGCCAACAATATGGCGTGGATCAAAGCGATGTACTGGCACGCAACCAAACCCCATCTGCTACGCTTCTGATAGCGTCTTGCGCAAGCTCAGCAAGGGCGGAGATGGAAAATGGCATGCAATTGGTGCACCAACTGCCCGGTCGCATCGGCTGGGAGCTTCGATTTGTCGTGCAGGGTGGTCTGCGCATTCTGGACAAAATGGAGGCTCTGCACTTCGCCACCTTGCAAACGCGCCCACGGCTGCGCTGGTGGGACTTCCCAGTCATCCTGTGGCGAGCGCTGTGGATGTAACAATGCCAACATGACTCCTGCGCAATACGTCCAGCAAAAAGCCGTCGCCTCGGGCAGCAGCTTTTATTACGCGTTCCTGTTTCTCCCGGCACCCCGACGTGCCGCAATCACGGCGTTTTACGCTTTTTGCCGTGAGGTGGACGATGTGGTGGACGACTCTACCGACATGGCAGTAGCACACACCAAGCTGGCCTGGTGGAAGTCGGAAGTCGCCAAGGCCTATGCCGGTCAGCCCAGCCACCCGGTGATGCTGGCACTCATGCCATGCGCCGTCACCTTCGGCATAGAGCAGGGGCACTTGCAGGCCGTCATTGACGGCTGCCAGATGGACCTGGACCAAACTCGCTACCTCGACTACCAGGCCTTGCAGCGTTATTGCCATCTGGTGGCCGGTGTCGTGGGCGAAGTCGCCGCCCGGATTTTCGGACAAACCCAGAGCCAGACCACGCCCTATGCGCACACGCTGGGCCAGGCACTGCAACTCACCAACATCATCCGCGATGTGGGCGAAGACGCGCTGCGCGGTCGGATCTACTTGCCGGTCAACGAGTTGCAGCAGTTCGACGTCAAGGCGCACGAAATATTGAAACGCACCTACTCCGACCGATTTACCGCGCTCATGCAGTTTCAGGCACAACGCGCCCACACACTCTACGACCAGGCACTCGCCCTGCTGCCTGAAGTTGACCGGCGCGCCCAAAAGCCAGGCCTGATGATGGCCAGCATCTACCGCACGCTGCTGCGGGAAATCGAAGCCAGCCAGTTCCAGGTGCTGCACCAGCGCATTCGCCTCACCCCATTGCGCAAAATGTGGCTGGCTTGGAAGGTGCAGGCGCTGGGGAAGATATGACCCCCACGCTTGCCATTGCATCGGCTGCGATGCGGAGATATCGGGCGTGAGAGTCGCCATTGTGGGTGCCGGCTGGGCCGGGCTGGCGGCGGCGGTCACGGTGACGGCAGCCGGGCACCATGCTACGGTTTTTGAAGCAGCTCACGCAGTCGGGGGGCGCGCCAGGGCGGTAAACGACACATTGCCGGACGGCACGCCAGTGACGCTGGACAACGGTCAACACATTCTGATTGGCGCCTATACCGAGACGCTGCGACTGATGGCGCAGGTTGGCATGCACGAACCAGAATGCCTGCTGCGAGTCCCCTTGACCCTGCAATTCCCCGATGGCGACGGTCTGCGCCTGCCCCGCTGGCCGGCACCGCTGGACGCGCTTGGCGGCATCGCCATGGCGCGTGGCTGGACGTTGGCCGACAAATGGGCGTTGCTGCGCGCCGCCACGGG
>CAJBVC010000044.1 GCA_903958915.1 uncultured beta proteobacterium | reverse complement strand
GGTGCAGCGCATGAAGGTCATCTTTGCGGGAACCCCCGAGTTTGCTTGCACCGCCTTGCAGCGGCTGCATGCAGCGGGTCACACCATCACCCTGGTGCTGACCCAGCCCGATCGTCCAGCGGGGCGCGGCATGAAACTGCATGCGTCGGCCGTCAAGCAGTTTGCGCTGCAGCATGGTCTGCCGATTGCACAGCCGCGCAGCCTGCGACTGGATGGCAAATACCCCGAAGACGCCCGGGCCGCCCGCACGGCCATCGCACAAGCCGATGCAGAGGTCATGGTGGTGGCCGCCTATGGCCTGATCCTGCCGCAATGGGTACTCGATGATATGGCCCCCACGCTTGTCACTGCGTGTACTGCGCTGCCCCCCGAGGGGGCCCTCGCGCCTAGGGGCGGCCCGTCGGCGCTCGTGGCCCCCACGCCTGCTAGGCATGGTTGCATAAATATTCACGGTTCGCTGCTACCACGCTGGCGGGGGGCGGCGCCAATCCACCGGGCGATCGAAGCCGGGGACACCGAAACGGGCATCACCATCATGCAAATGGACGCCGGGCTGGACACCGGGGACATGCTACTGATGCAAAGTACCCCGATTGGGTCCGACGACACAACTGCCTCTTTGCACGACCGCCTGGCCGAACTTGGTGGGGAACTGATCGTGTCCGTGCTGGACCGGACGGCCAAGGGTCAACTGCAACCGATACCGCAAAGTGCGCAGGGGGTGACCTATGCCAACAAGATTGAAAAACAGGAAGCAGCCATCGATTGGGCGCAAAGTGCCGCCGTGATTCTTCGCAGGGTGCGCGCGTTCAATCCGTTTCCCGTGGCCAAAACCCGCCTGGCGGGCGAAGACATCAAGGTCTGGCGGGCGCACGCAGGCACTTCTACCGCCACAAGCGCGCTGCCATTACCTGGAACCATTGTGGCTGTAACGCCCGCAGGGATTGCGGTGGCAGCTATGAATTCCATAGTGATCCTGACCGAACTCCAGCGTGCCGGCGGCAAGCGGCTGGCGGTTGCGGACTTTTTGCATGGCTTTGATTTGCAGGTGGGCATGCGCATGCATGTGGAAGGCGACGGTGCGCCTGCCACAGCGCCGCTGGCCTGATGCTGGCGCTTGCGGTGCGCCGCCACCCGGAGTTTCGCCAGGGTGCGCTGGATATGCTGGGGGTAGCACTGGGCATTGGCGCGTGGGGTCTGATGACCGGTGTGGCGATCGGGCAGTCCGGTCTGGGCTTGGCGAGTGCTTTGCTGATGAACCTTACAGTCTTCGCAGGCAGTGCCCAGTTGGCTGCCACACCGCTGATTCTGGCCGGTGCACCCCTGTGGGTAGTGTTTGCGACGGCGCTGTGCGTTAATCTGCGTTTCATGGTGTTCAGTGCCCATATGCGGCCCTATCTGATGCATTTGCCGCTGCGCCAGCGTCTGTTTTGCGGCTATCTCACCGGGGATTTGACCTACGTGCTGTTTGTAAAGCGCTTTGCGCATCCTGCCACGGACGAGGCTGGAAGGCAGGCGCAGGTGGCCTACCTTATTGGCAACGGCGGCGTGAACTGGCTGACGTGGACCACCTCCAGCGTTGTCGGTGTGGTGGCGGCCAATTTCATTCCGATGGCGTGGGGGCTTGGCTTTGCCGGCATTCTGGCGCTTACGGGCATGGCCTGCTCTTTGGCCAGTAGCCGACTGCGCTGGGTCGCGGCCGTCGCCGCGGCGGCGGTGGGTGTGGCGAGCTACGCCCTGCCTTTACGATTGAATATTCTGCTGGCGATCGCGGCCGCCGTGGCGCTGTGCCTCCTGCTGGAAAAGGTGCACGTGCGCCGTGAGCCCCCTGCGGCGCCGGGGTGAACTCCATGGACAGCGCTTTCATGGGTGGACTGGACGGCTGGATGTTGTTGACCATTGCCGGGCTGGTGCTTATCAGCGTGCTGAGCCGGTCGTTCTTCTTTCTCTCGCAGTCCCAATGGCAACTGCCACACTGGGCGCAACGCGGTTTGCTGTACGCCCCGATTGCCGCCTTGTCGGCCGTCATTGCTCCGGAAATGGTTATGACCGAGGGCCATCTCACCACCACACTGGCCGATGCCCGCATTTTCGCGGTGGCTGCCGGCGTGGCTTTCTTCTTCTGGCGCCGGGGGGCGGGTCAGGCGGTTCTGGGCACCATCGTGGTGGGCATGGCGGTGTATCTGCCGCTGCATATCGGACTAGGTTGGTAGGACTTTGTGCGCTTTTACAATGGAGCGCATTTAAAGGAGCTATTGCTATGAACGTGATTCGATTCTCCGACCTGTGCGCCAATGGCCAGGCCAGCGGCAAACGCGTATTCATCCGCGCCGACCTGAATGTGCCGCAAGACGACGCTGGCAATATTACCGAAGACACCCGCATCCGTGCCAGTGTTCCGTGTATCCAGATGGCGCTGCAGGCGGGCGCTGCGGTGATGGTGACGAGCCACCTCGGTCGCCCCACCGAAGGCGCATTTACCCCGGAGGATTCCCTGGCGCCGGTCGCCAAGCGTTTGGGCGAACTGCTCGGTCGTGAAGTCCCCGTCATCGCCAACTGGGTCGACGGCGTGCAGGTGGCTCCCGGCGCGGTGGTGCTGCTGGAAAACTGCCGCATCAACAAGGGCGAAAAGAAGAACAATGAGGACTTGGCCAGGAAAATGGCGGCCCTGTGCGACATCTTTGTGCATGACGCGTTTGGCACCGCCCACCGCGCCGAAGCCTCCACCTACGGCATCGCCCAATTTGCGCCGATTGCCTGTGCTGGCCCGCTGCTGGCGGCCGAGATGGATGCCATCTCCAAGGCGTTGCTGGCCCCGAAACGCCCGCTGGTGGCGATTGTCGCGGGCTCCAAGGTATCCACCAAGCTGACCATTCTCAAGAGTCTGGCCGCCAATGTGGACCAGTTGATTGTGGGTGGGGGTATTGCCAATACGTTCATGCTGGCTGCAGGTCTGAAGATTGGCAAGAGTCTGGCCGAGGCCGATTTACTGGACGAAGCCAAAGCCGTCATCGAGGCCATGAAGGCGCGTGGTGCTGCCGTTCCCATTCCCACGGATGTGGTCACCGCCAAGACCTTTGCGGCGGACGCACCTGCCACGGTGAAGGCGGCAGCCGATGTGGCCGATGACGACCTGATTCTGGACTTTGGACCGCAAACTGCGCTGGCGCTGGCGGCACAGCTCAAGCTGGCCGGCACCATTGTGTGGAACGGGCCGGTGGGCGTATTTGAGTTTGCCGCATTCGAGAACGGCACCAGGACCATTGCCCAAGCCATCGCAGACTCCAGTGCATTTAGTATTGCTGGGGGGGGGGACACGTTGGCCGCCATTGCCAAGTACGGTATTGAAAAGAAGATTGGTTATATCTCCACCGGAGGCGGTGCATTCCTGGAAGTGCTTGAAGGCAAGACCCTCCCGGCGTTCGAAATACTGACGCGCCGAGCTGCTGGCTAAACGCTCTTATTTTGATAGCTGCTCACGCATATCAGGCGGGGCTTACGGCCCAGTCTAGCAGGAAAGAATCATGACCACCTCCTACGCGGCGCAGGGCAAGCCTCCCCACTGGTTCTTGCGGCCGGGGACGGTCGTGATGATGCGAACCAGGCTAGGGACCAAGATCGCCATACTGGTGATACTTGTTGCGATTCCTTTCCTGTTTCTGCTGCAGCAGCAGGCTTGCCATCTTGGGGGCGGATGCAAAGACGACCTGGACCTCATGCTGTTGCTCACTTTGCTGGTGGTTGGCGTATGCGGGTCGTTGTTCGCGTACGGACTGGTCTGCCTGTATGTGAATAACCGGGTGATGGGCTTCAAGCTCATGAATGGCGTGCGTCGCTCGGCTGAAGGCGACCTGTCGATGCGTGGCTACTACGGTGGCACCGATGAGCTGGGGCAACTGGGTCGCGAGTTTGAGCGCATGCTTGATAGCCTGTCGGATATGACCGCCCAGGTGCGCTCGGCTTCAGCGCTGCTGAGTGAAAGCGGGCGCGGCCTGGTGGAAGATACCCGGGCCCTGTCAGAGCGTGCCCAAACCCAGGGCACCAGCCTGCAGCAAACGGCATTGCATGTACGTCGAGTCAGTGAAACGGTAGCGCGAAATGCCGACGCCTCGCAGGAAGTGAGCCTGATGACGACCAGCGTGCACCACGAGGCCGAGACCGCGGAACAGATGATGCAGCAGGCAGTGCGTGGCATGGGGTCGCTGCAGACCACCTCGGAGCGCATGAATGTCATCATTGGGGCCATTGACAGCATTGCCTTTCAGACCAATTTGCTGGCGCTCAATGCGGCAGTGGAAGCCGCACGGGCCGGGGAGCAGGGGCGCGGCTTTGCGGTGGTGGCTGCCGAAGTTCGTGCGCTGGCCAAGCGCAGCCAGGTGGCTGCAGGCGAAGTGCGAGGTCTGATCGCAGAATCTTCAGCGCGGGTGGCCACCACGGTCAAGGAAATCGACCAGGTCAACACCCTGATGGAAAGCCTGGTAGCAGGTATCCGGGAGATCGCCATGAACATCAACGTCATGGCCGAGGGCAGTACCTCGCAAAGCACCGCGCTGGCCGAGGTGGTCAATGCGGTGGGTGATCTGGATACCTTGACGCAGGAAAACAGCACCCTGGTGGCACAGGCCGCGCAAAAGTCGGATGTGTTGATAGAGCAGACGCTGGAGCTGGACGGCGCCGTGGGGTTTATTCGCCTGCGCAATGGCACCGCGCAAGAGGCGCAGCAGCTCACCCTGGATGCCACCGTGCACGTTCACAACGTTGGCATGGAGCGCGCGGTCAAGGACTTCCATGATCCCGAGGGCCGGTTCATTGACCGCGACCTCTACATTTTTGCTTTTGACCGGGATGGCCGCTACAGCGTATTCGGCAATGCACCGCACCGCGTGGGTTCCCGCGTGACGGACACGCCGGGCATGGACGGTCCGCAGGTTTTGGCAGATGCCTGGGCCGCCTGCGACGCAGGCGACGGCTGGATCACCTACGACATCACCAGCGCCATTACCAGGACGATCAGCCAGAAAATGTCGTATGTGGTTGCGTTGGATCACACAACGTTGATTGGCTGCGGTACGTATCTGAAGTCCGACATTACCCATGCGGCCAAGTTGAGGGAAATGGGGAACTAATTGAACTGCATCAAATGCAGTGACTGACTTTCACGCAAAAATGGCGTTACGATGACGCATCAATTTAGTGCACCATCCTGCCATGTCCCAAGGAAACACTCCACCTTCTGGCGAACAGCCTGAATCGCAGTCTGCACCTGCAATGCTGGCGCTTTGCGCTGGCTTATTGCCAGTGTGGGGCCGCCACCTGGCGGTATCGCGGGCCCAGTCGGAGGCGGCAGTGTCCGAGATGCTGCAGGCGTTTTCCGACATTGGACCGCACATCAACATGGCCGAGCGCCAGTCGCAACAGATCAATGACGCCCTGGCGCAACCCATAGGTGGCGTGACCGGATTGGCCAGTGCCTGTGAGCAGGTGTTGTCGCCAGTGCGGGCAGATCCGAATTTGTCTGCTGCCAGTGCCGCAGCGATTGACCAGGTGCTGGTCATGGTGCGACACGCGGTGGGTGCACTGGAGCAGGTGGCTCGGCCGTTTCAGCACGAAACCCAGATGGTGGCTGCCCAAGTGGACCGTATGTACATGGGCTTTCAGTACCAGGACCGCATCAGCCAGATGATGGCGTTGCTCGAAGGGGACATGGTCAAGCTGCAACAGACCCTTCAAGCCAGTGACGGTTCGGCCCCGGACCTGGCGGTGTGGCTTGCGCAGCTGGAGGGGCAGTACGCCATGCGCGAACAGCACGAACACCACAGCGGCATGGCGGAAAACGTCAACGCCAGTGGCGACAGTACCGAAACTACTTTTTTTTAAAACGAGGTTGGAATGGCAAAAACGATTTTGGTAATCGACGACTCGGCAAGTCTGAGGCAAGTGGTGAAGATGGCCCTGACCGGAGCCGGCTACAACGTGCTCGAGGCGGGTGACGGGCAGGCGGCACTGGCACTGCTGGATGGACGTCAGATCAACATGGCGATATGTGACGTCAATATGCCGATCATGAATGGCATCGAGTTCGTCAAGGCCGCCAAGCAGTTGGCGGCTTACAAATTCCTGCCAATTCTCATGCTCACCACCGAAAGCCAGGAAGAGAAAAAGGAGCAAGGCAAGGCCGCAGGGGCCAAGGCGTGGATGGTCAAGCCGTTTTCTCCAACGCAGCTCGTGAGCGCGGTTACCAAACTCTGCGCTTAGTCGCTTTTTGGGGCCTATTGCGCCCTGGGGTTCTCCATACCACGCTGACGGGGAGATAAGATGAGTGAACGGTTTGAGCTCCCATCGGAGCTGAATATTTACAGTGCGATCGACACACGCGACGCACTGCTGGCGTGGGTGGCAGAAGAGGCGAGTGCAGGACATGACTACCTGCAAATCTCTGCTCGGGATGTGGAGGAGGTCGACGGCTCCGGGCTGCAACTCCTGGCGGCGCTCTCGAATATGGAAACGCCCTGGCACCTGGTGGAAACCAGCGAACCCTTTGCCGATGCCTGCCGGCTCATGGGCTTTGCGCATTGGCTGGACAAACGCTACCTGAAAGCCGGTGCCGGGGAGGGTGCATCATGAGCTACGGCACAGACTCCGACAGAGAATTCATCGCCCAGGCGATGCCGGCGTTCATCAGCGAAGCGGCCGAGCAGATTGAAGCCATCGAAACCCTGCTGCTCGAACTCGAAGAACAGCCCGACAACCGCGACCTGCTCGACTCCCTGTTTCGCTGTGCGCACACTGTCAAAGGCTCGGCCGGCATCTTCGGGCTCAACCGCGTGGTCGAATTCACCCACCACGTGGAAACCCTGCTCGACAAGATGCGCGACGGCGACATCGCCCTCAATCCCGACATCAGCACCCTGCTGCTCCAATGCAACGACCAGATCAAATTCCTGGTCGATACCGCAGCCGACGAAAGTGCCGATACGCCAGAGCAGAAAGACACGCGAGCGGATCTGGTGGTCCAACTGCGCTCGCTGACCGAAGGGCAGGCGCCCACCGTGGTGGTCGGCGCTGCACCATCAGCGTCTTCAAGCTCCAGTGCGCCAGCGGGTCTGCGGGTCTGGAACATCTCGGCGCGCTTTGGCATGGAAACCTTTCGCAATGGCATGGACCCCCTGTCCATCGCCCGCTACCTCTCGGGCATGGGCCGGGTGGTCAGCGTACGCAGTGGCGTGGACACGGTGCCAGCGCTGGTCAACCTCAACCCCGAGAGCTGCTACCTGAGCTTTGCGCTGGAGCTGGAAACCGCAGCCACCCGCGAAGACATCGAAGGCGCCTTCAGTTTTGTGCTCGACGACTGCCAGTTTGATGTGGTGGCCCCGGAAACG
>CAJBVC010000043.1 GCA_903958915.1 uncultured beta proteobacterium | reverse complement strand
GAATCTTTTTGCAGCGGCTCGAAAGCGGCTTCGGCGTGGGTGTGGCTCAGGGGCTCCAGGCGCAGCCGCGGGCTTTCCAGCGGTGCACATAGCGTGTGGGCAAAGTCGATATCCATGAGCTTGATAGTAGTGGATGGCAGCAGCGTGGGCCGTGCCAGCGTGGCTGTGGCACCATTGCCGCATACCCACAAGACAACCTTCGTGGTTGGAGTTTTTGCTGATGCCAGTTCATACCGTACCTGCTGCCGTTCGCGCCTGGTGGTTGGCGTTGGCCGGCAACACCCGGGGCGTGCTGCTGGTGATGGCGGCCATGCTGTGCTGGTCGGTGCTGGACAGCTGCAACAAGCATCTGATGACACTGGGTATACCGCCCAAACAGGTGCTCTACTTGCAGGCCACCGTGGTGTTGACGCTCATCGCGCCGTGGGTGCTCTGGACGCGCGGCAAAGTGGTGTCCACGCGCAATCCGAAAATGCACCTGCTGCGCGCGGCCTTCATTGTGGTATCCGGATGGTGCGCGGCCTGGGCGGTAGCGCACTTGCCGCTGGCCGAGGCCAGCGCCTACCTGATGACTGGCTCGCTCTTCATGCTGCCACTGGGCGTTTGGCTGCTGGGAGAAAAGCCGCATTGGTTGCGCTGGCTCGGCGTGGCAGTCGGGTTTGCTGGCGTGCTGACCATTCTGCACCCTGGCGCCGGCGCGCTGCAGTGGGCCGCGCTGGTAGCCTTGCTGGGTGCCTTGATGGAAGCCATGCTGGGCGTGGTGCTCAAGAAATATTCGGCCAATGAACACCCGGTGGCGGTGCTGGTATGGAGCCAGGCCGCGTGCTGGCTGACGTTTGGCGCCATGAGTGGATTCGTTCTGCCAGCCATTCCCATGGCGCTGTGGGTGCTGCTGCCCGTCATGGGTGTGGCATCTTCCGGCATCTACATCGCCTACTTCTACGCTTACCGCGCGGGCGACGCGTCGGCGGTGGAGGCGGGCAGTTTCTCCATGTTGCTGTTCAGCCCGGCGCTGGGCTACCTGCTTTTTTCCGAGACGCCGGAGCTGATTTTCTGGCTGGGTGCTGGTCTGCTGGTGTGCGGCATTGCCTTGGTCATCATCGAGCCACAGGCCGAACAGCTATCAAAATAGCAGCGGCTCACGCACTATCCATGCGCGCAAAAGGCCGATTTTCCACAAGGATGGGAACTACACCGCCGCCAGCGCCTGCTGCAGATCGGCCAGCAGGTCGTCAATGTGCTCAATACCCACGGAGAGGCGCACGGCGTCTTCGGTCACGCCCGCCTTCACCAGCTCTTCGGGAGATAACTGCCGGTGCGTGGTCGATGCCGGGTGGGTGGCGAGTGACTTGGCGTCGCCAATATTGACCAGGCGGGTAAACAGCTGCAAGGCATCCAGGAAACGCGCACCTGCCACGCGGCCCTCGCCGGCAGCGGCCTTCACACCAAACGTCAGCAGGCCCGAGGCCTTGCCACCCAGGTACTTCTGCACCAATGCATAGTCCGGATGGCTGGGCAGCGCCGCATAGTTGACCCACGCCACCTTGGCGTGTTTTTCCAGGAACTGCGCAACTTTCAAAGTGTTGTCGTTAATCCGCTCCAAGCGAAGCGACAGCGTCTCGATGCCCTGCAAGATCAGGAAGGCATTGAAGGGCGAAATGGCGGCGCCCAGATTGCGCAGCGGCACCACCCGCGCGCGGCCGATG
>CAJBVC010000042.1 GCA_903958915.1 uncultured beta proteobacterium | reverse complement strand
GCGGTTTTTCCGGGCCGACCCAGCGCACAGTCGGCACGTCGAAGGCGTGGGCCTGGGCCTGAGCCTGTCGCGCGAGATCGCCCGCGCGCATGGCGGCGACCTTTTGCTCAAGAGCGACGGGGCCGGCGCCGTGGAGTTTTCGTTGCTGCTGCCGGTGTAGCATTCCGTGTGAACCAGAGCGCTCCTGCTTTGATAGCTGGTCACGCATATTCCACGGGCGAAATTCGTACTTTTCACATGTTGGCACCATCATTCCCCTGTCCGTTGCCAAACTCACCCTCTGCCGTGGGCCGCTGTGCGCGAGCACATAGAAGCCACGTTGGGTGAATTGCCCATCGATGTGCGGGTGTATGAACCGCTCTGAAACCATCACAATGACGTATGCCCCATAAGCTACCAATCAACCTACTCGACCTGCTGCGCCAGCGCACGCTGAAGCGCCCGGGCAAGCAGTAGCTACGCCATGACCCCTACCTCACCACCATCATTGACGCCCCCACCTAGCGGCTACGCTGAGTGGCTGGTCGATCTCAAAACGCGCATCCACACGGCCCAGCAGCGCGCCGCGTTAGCCGTCAACCGCGAGCTGGTGGGGCTGTACTGGCATATTGGCCACGACATTCTGGCGCGCCAAAGCAACGAGGGCTGGGGTGCCAAGGTGATCGAGCGGCTGGCACATGACCTGCGCACTGCCTTCCCGGACATGAAGGGTTTTTCGCCCCGCAACCTGAAATACATGCGTGCCTTTGCCCAGGCGTGGCCAGATGCTGAAATTGTGCAAGGGGTGCTTGCACAATTGCCTTGGTACCACCAACTGGCGCTGCTCGACAAGCTGGACACCCCCGAAGACCGCCACTGGTATGCCCAGCAAGCCATGGCCAACAATTGGTCACGCAATGTGCTGGTGATGCAGATCGAAGTCAAGGCGCGAGAGCGGGCCGGGCAAGCGGTAACGAATTTTGCCGTGAGCCTGCCTAAGCCGCAGTCTGACCTGGCGCGTGAAACGCTCAAAGACCCCTATCGTTTTGACTTCCTGGGCCTGACCAATGGTGCACAGGAGCGTGCGGTTGAAAACGCGTTGGTCAAACATGTGACTGAGTTTTTACTGGAGCTGGGCGCTGGCTTTGCCTTTGTGGGCAGGCAGGTGCTGCTCGATGTGGGGGGTGAAGAGTTTTTTATCGACCTGCTTTTTTACCACCTCAAGCTGCGCTGCTATGTGGTAATTGAGCTCAAAAGCGGCAAGTTCAAACCAGAGCATTTAGGGCAATTGGGCTTTTACCTCACCGCAGTGGATGCGCAGGTAAAGGCAGAGCAAGACGGCCCTACCATCGGCCTGCTGCTGTGTAAAAGCAAGAACAAGGTGGTTGCCGAATATGCCCTGCGCGATGCCACCAAGCCTATGGGCGTGGCTGAGTACCAGCTGGTTGAGTCTTTGCCTGCCACCCTGAAAACCAGCCTGCCCAGCATCGAACAGTTGGAGCGTGAGTTGACAGACGACGAAGATGGGGATGTTGCGCAATGACCCTGCTTGAGCCGCACCTCTTACGTGAATGCGCTTGGCCAGTCACCATGGATGTGGCCATGGTTGTAGCGGGCTTGCCATGAGCGAATACAGCGAGGTCGAGCATCCCTTTTTGCTGATGGCTCCCCTAACGGTGATTGACTACATCATCGTTCATGAACTGTGCCACTTGCGCCAGCGCGACCATTCAGACGCCTTTTG
Source organism: uncultured beta proteobacterium (assembly GCA_903958915.1). GTDB lineage: Bacteria > Pseudomonadota > Gammaproteobacteria > Burkholderiales > Burkholderiaceae_C > Allorhodoferax. The sequence goes on along the minus strand of CAJBVC010000042.1, from coordinate 3,776 downwards.
GAACGAGGTGGACAAGGTCATGCCGCGATACCGCGAACACAAGGAGTGGCTCAAACAAAGAGGTGCCTACCTCGATCTGTAGCCAGCCAGAGATCAATGAGCAAACCCGGCGATAGAAGTTGAACGTTTGGCTTCTCCGATCAAATCACTACCAATTCAATAGCTGGCCACGCTTATTCCACAAGCGCTGCGGGACTAAATGGCACTGCGCATCAACGGCGCTTTCAGTGCTTCGGCCAGCATCACTTCGCTCTCCATCAGGTGCGCGCGCGCCTCGGCACTTTTCATCCGGCCAGCGGCCAAGCGGATCTTGGCCAGCAACGCAGTGGCATGCTGGCGTTGCAGGCTGCGGGCGTCTGCGCGCGTGGCGCCGCTGGGTTTGATGATGGCCTGGGCGACGCGCTTGACGTGTTCGCGCTGCAGATCACGCCGGAACGACGTGATGTCGTTGGCCGTGCCGAGTTCGCTCCAGATGGACGATTGCAAGGTGCCGTACAGCTCGTTGAGGCTCAGGACATCCTTGGGGTTTTTCGCAAGTTCAACGGATCCCAGCACGCGCGCGGCCACGGTATCCGACATCAGCTGGTCCAGCGCTGCGGTTTGCGTGGTCAGCATGACAGCGGCGGGCGAAAGTGTTGCGCGTGGCGCCCCAGTGTACGTCGTCTGATCCATGCCCATGCGGCTCAGCAGCTCGGGGGTAAAGACAAAATTCCTGGCGCTGAACAAAGTATCGGCGACCATCTGCAGTGCCTGGCGCTGCTGTGCAGCGGGTACGGGTGTGAAGGTGGGGCGGCCCGTGCCAGCCCGGTCGCGCAGGGTGGTGGTGCCACCGATGTATTTGGTGGCGATCTGAACCGTACGTGCAAACTGGCGCAAACCCGAATTTACATTGCGCCGTAAGGTCTCGTAACTTTCACCGTCCTTGAGCTGACGTTTGTGGGCCCGGTCCCACAGCTCTTTCGATATCAACAGGCGTTTTTGCACATAGGCCAGCGGGTCCGAACCCAGGTCGAACTGGTTGACTGCAGGGTCCGACAGGGCACCGGTGCCCGAGTCTTCATCGGTGCTGTAGGCCAGCCAGGGTTCCGTGGAGCGAGCCGTTATCCGCGCAAGCTCTGCAGTTTCCTGCTCTGGCTCAAGGGGTTTGTAGGCGTACTCGATCGCCCACAAGTCATAAGGTCCAAGCGTCGAGGTAATGTATTCCCCCTGTTGTTCACCTTTCACGGCGAGGTTGAAGGGCACGTAGTCCATCACTGAGGAGGCCGTGCCGTTTGCCTTGGTGAATGCGACGTCCTGCAACTGCGCCGCCGTGTAAACCGTGGAGCCGCGGAAGTTGTGGCGCAGACCCAGCGTGTGCCCCACTTCATGGGCAATGACCTCCTTGACATAGGCTTGCGCCAACGCGTCCGCTTGTGGGCTGCTCATGTCGCCATCACCGCGCGCCTCCAGTACATCCAGGGCGAAATCCAGCTCAAATGCGGCCCCGTGCGCAAAGCTGCACTCCTCGCCATGCTTGTGGCTGTGGACATGGTTGATTGGAATCGTCCGAGGCAATTCCTCGGCCACCTGATTGCGCGCCCCGCGCCCAAACCCATCGGACATCATGATGTCAGCATCCAGTATCTCGCCACTGCGCGCATCGGTCACGCTGGGGCCACGTGCAAAGCTCACGTCGGAGCCCATCACCCAGCGAATCGATGCGTGGCGCGAGTCCAGCGTGTCAAAACTGTCGGTCTCTGCCTGCTGTTTGGCCACTATGGCATTCTTGAAGCCAATCTTCTCGAACGCCAGGTTCCACAACTCGATGCCGTCGGCAACAGATTTGCGGTACTTCTCGGGAACATTCTTGTCCAGCCAGAACGTGATGGGTTGCTTGGGCTCGGACATTGCAGCAGCAGGGTCCGCTTTTTCCAGACGCCAGCGGTTGACAAAGTGGCGCTTGGTTTTGACCGTCGTGTCGTCGGTGTAATCATCGATGCTGGTCACGAAGTGGCCAATACGGTCGTCCGCCATGCGTGGACGCATGGTCTGCTCAGGCAGCGGCATGAAGTTGTAGTACACCCCCACAAACAGGCTGCGTGCATCCGGCAGGTTGGCTGGTGGCGGGGTTGCCGGTGTCGGGGGTGGCGTCAGGGGTGGCGCTGCAATACGTGGCACAGAAAAATGGTTGTTGACCAATACACCGGTCAATTTGTCATCCACATTGAACTTGGCGATGCTGGTGTTGGCCTTGTCCAATGCAAAACTCATGCGAAAAGCACGCTCCAGATTGGTGGAGTAGCCGATGATGTCGTTGAACAACAGGGCATTGAGTTCTATCAGGACGCCTTTGGTATCCGGGTGGGGGGCGCTCACCACAGGGGCGCTGCTGAGCAGGCTGTCCGAGAAGCCCTGCGCCAGCGCGTGCGCCTGGGGCGTGCCGGGAGTGGCATAGAACGCCATGTTCTTGGCGATCAATTGCACCTGGTTGCCGATCTTGCGAAACTCGGCATGGTCGCTGCCGTTCATGAAGCTGGCATACAACCCGCGCTCGCCTACTGCATTGGCCACACTGCCGGAGAAGAAGAATGGCTTGCCCAACTGCTCAGGCCGGATCTCCATCCAGACTTTCTCATCCTTCTGCCACAGCGTGTAATACCCCTTGTGCTCCTTGGCGTCCTTGATGATGTCCTTGAAGGGTTTGGGTGCTGCGGGATTGGCCGCAGGCGCAGCAGGTGCTGCTACAGGCGCGGGCGCTGATGCTGCGGTCGCGGGCGGCTTGGGAGGGGGTGGCGTTATCTCCGTCTGTGCCTGTGCCAGGCCATGGCTGCCAGCGCATCCAGCGAGTACCAGGAAGGGAGCGACCCAACGGGCGAGCGCCGTTGCCAAGTGTGTATTGGTTGGAATTGTCATGCGAAATCTTGTCAGGTTGCGAATAGCGAAGGAACGACTGTAATCGAAGGCGCTGTCTACTGGTGCAATGTGGTTTCTCGGAATGTGTGTACGTTTGTACATTTCCATTGCGTAGTAGCGAAGCGCACTAATGAAAGTATTAACAATTCTTGCATTGACAAGATGTGTACAGTCGTACACAATTCAGCAAGTTCGACGCATTGTTGAACGTATACAACCCATGAGAACAAGCCGATGACTACCACCGCCAGCAAGTCCACCCCCAGCGCCAAAAAGCCAGCATCCAAGCTAACACCCAAGCCGGCAGCAAAGGCCGTTGCAAAAAAAGCGACGCCAGCGGCTGTTCCTTCGATGAAATTCCAATACACGCAGGCATTGCATGCCAGGGCTGACGCGGTCCTGAATGCCATCGACAGCCAACCGGACCAACGCGGGCATGGTGATGCCCTGGCCGACCTCGTCGCAGAGCTGGTCGATGCCGGTATGGACTATTACTTCCTGCGAGGACTAAAAATGGCCGATCTGGGCTTCATCACCGAGCAGTCCGCTCGATTGGGCATGTCTGGCGCCGTCAAGGTCATCAATTCGGTGTCCAGAAAATTCATCGTTCGCATGAATGGCGCCCAGTTGCAGGCAGTAGCCAGCCACATCCGCAGCCTCACCTGAAAAGGATACGGGTGGCAGCGCCAGCAGACACCACTGCGGCAAAGGTCACTGTGGCAAAGCAACCCCATCCGCTGCCACTGCGTCCAACTGCAAGCTGGGTCGCACCGCAAGCGCTGGCGTGATCGCATCGCCATCGAGCCCCAGCGAGCGCACAAAACCGCCCTCGGCCCACTCGGCATAGCGCCACTCACCGTCCACCTGCACCAGGCCATCGGGCG
>CAJBVC010000041.1 GCA_903958915.1 uncultured beta proteobacterium | reverse complement strand
TCAACCTTTTCCATCCATGGCTTGTGCATCGTCTGCCAGACGTGGGACATGGGTGCCATGAAGGTGTGAAACTTCAGAATAACCGGCGTTTCTGCAACTCCACGCACAGTGTGTGCGCTCAACGCGGTCGCGCCCACCGACAGAAGTAATGTCCTGCGCTGGATCACGGCGTGGAAATCTTGAAGAAGCCGGTGCCACATGTTCCCCGCGCCACTTCATCCTCGGTGGCTTGGCGCACGGATTTGACATTCATCCGAATGCGAATGGCGATTCCTGCAAGAGGATGATTGCCATCCAGTACCACATGCTCAGGGTAAATGTCGGTGACCGTGTAGATAGCGTCTTTCGGCGCGCCTGGATTGCATCCATGCGGCAAGGCCGTACCTTCCAGGGTAAGTCCCACCACCAATTCCGCAGGAAAGAGTTTGCGCGGCTCCAGAAATAACAGTTTGTCGTCAAAATCACCAAAGGTTTGCTCAGGCTCCAACTGCATCTCAATCGTGGAGCCAACCCCGTGCCCCTGCAACGCGGCTTCAATGGCAGGGAGCAAGTCGGAACCGCCGACCAGAAATTCCACCGGATCGTCCAGGACATCCAGTACTTCGCCCAATGTGTCTTTCAGCGTCCAAGTCAGGGCAACGACGCAATGTTGAGTGATTTCCATAGCGGAATTGTCGCAGTAACAATTGATTTTTTCTTTCAATTGCGCAGAAAATGTATCCATGAAAATTAATGAGCCGCTGACGCTTTTGGGGGGATTGACCCCCGCATTGTTTATGCGAAGTTATTGGCAGAAGAAGCCGCTGCTCATCCGCCAGGCAATCAACGGCTTTGTTGCGCCGATTGGCCGCTCGGACCTGGTGTCGCTGGCAGCGTCTGATGAGGTGGAATCGCGTCTGGTAGAACGATCAACTGCTCCTGGTGGGACCGGTTGGAAGCTTCGGTATGGCCCTTTCCAGCGGCGAAGTCTCCCACCCTTCAATCGACCAGGATGGACCTTGTTGGTGCAGGGAGTCGATTTGCTGGACGAACGTGTGCATGCGCTTCGGAGTCAGTTCGATTTCATTCCGTCCGCCCGACTGGACGACGTCATGGTCAGTTACGCCACGGACCAGGGTGGTGTAGGGCCGCACTTCGACAGTTACGATGTATTTTTGCTTCAGGCGCACGGTCAACGGCGATGGCAGATTGGGCGCCAGAAGAACTTGACTCTTTTGCCAGATATGCCGCTCAAAATTCTTGCAGATTTTGAGCCAGAACTTGAGTTGGTCCTGGATCCCGGCGACATGCTCTACCTCCCGCCGCGCTATGCGCACAATGGCTTGGCTGTGGGTGAATGCATGACTTACTCAGTCGGGTTTCGTTCACCCCGACGATGTGATCTCGCCACTGAGTTGTTGCACCGTATCGCCGAAGCACATGCACCAGCAGGTACTGACATGCTGTACCGGGATCCTCAGCAGGCCGCTACAGCGCGGCCCGGTGAAATCCCCGAAGGGGTGTTCAAGTTTGCATCTGATGCGGTGTTGCACGCTTTGCGTGATCCGTTGGCGGTTGCGCGGGCGCTCGGTGAATACTTGACCGAGCCTAAAGCGATGGTGTGCTTCACCGCACAACCAGCAATGTCACTGGAAGGTGGCTTGCGCCTCAACCGTTGTAGCCGGATGCTTTACGACCGAGAGCATATATTCATCAATGGAGAGAGTTTTCGGGCGGGCGGGCGCGATGCGCTTTTGATGCGTGAGTTGGCTGATTGCGGAGCATTGGCTGCAGACAGTGCCCGAAACTTGAGCAAAAGTGCCAAAGCGCTGATGGCTGGCTGGGTTGATGCGGGGTGGTTGCATGTCGAATCCTGAGCCTGCTTTGGCATTACCTTCGGGTTCCTTCACTGGCGCACAGGCGTTCTCGCAACTGGTACGTGACGCACTTGCGACGGCGGCGCGGGACGGTTGGAACGCGATGGTCTGGAGCGATCCCAGTTTTCTGGACTGGCCACTGCGAGAACGAGCGGTGGTGGAGTCGCTGAATGCCTGGGCACGGAGTGGCCGAAGATTGACACTGCTGGCGGCACAGTACGATGATGTTCGCCGCTACCATCCACGTTTCGTGACTTGGCGCAGCACCTGGGACCATCTGCTGGACTGTCGCGTTTGCAAGGGAGTGGATTCGGAAGAGATTCCAAGTGCCCTGTGGAGCCCACACTGGGTGCTTCGACGCCTGGATCTGCAACGCTGCACGGGCAATTCTGGCTTTGAACCTCAGAGGCGTGCTGCCCTGCAAGAGGAGTTGGAAGAACTTCGACGTCAAAGTGGGGCCGGGTTTGCGGTAACTACACTGGGTTTGTAGACAGAGTTAGAGGGTTTTCCCCAATCCTGCCCGTACGATAAAGTACAATCGCACGCTAGGCAAAAAAGTCAGACGCTTTTGTGCCGAAGTCTGGACGCTAGGTTGCCCAGGCAGTCTTGGAATTTTTCGTTAACTCACATTGGTTTTCAACATGAACAAATCTCTCGTTTTGGCAGCAGTTATTGCTGCCGCTGCCCTCGCTGCTTGCGGAAAGAAAGAAGAAGCTCCCGCTCCTGCACCGGTCCCAGCAGCTGCACCCGCTCCCGCTGCAGTAGCACCGGCTGCACCAGCCGCTCCGGCTGCCGATGCTTCAGCACCCGCAGCCGCTGCGCCTGCCGCTGCCGCGCCGGCAGCATCCGCTCCCGCCAAGCCCTGATCAGCGACACTTACAGAAAAACCACCCTTGGGTGGTTTTTTTTGTTTGAGCCCCGGGGCGTGAAGCCCCATGTCCGTACTATTTGACGTCGTCAGCAATGATTTTCAGAATGCGATTCGCAGTCTCTGATCCGTCCGGAGCGCCCTGTTCGTTATGCACCGAGACGGTAGTGACCTCGCCTTGACTTGACACCAGAATTTGGTACTTTTGCGTGTCGCCAGTCTTGTTCGAGCTGCTGAACAGTTTCGCCAAGAATCCTGTTTCGTTACCGGTGCTGGGAGCGGCGACATAGCGGACAAAGTAGATACCTTTCTTCCGGTCCCGGTCTTCCACAGTGAACCCGGCACGATCGAGCGCAAGGCCGACACGCCGCCAGGCGCGGTCAAATCCTTCTTGAACGCGTACGACCGACTTGCCATTCTCGGAGGCAACTACCGCCAAGGGCTTGGTCGCGCCACTGCTTGCCACCATGGTCTTGGCGCTGTCGGTGCCAACGCCCAGCTTCACCATCAGGCGTCGCAGGAACTCGGTCTCCAACTCCGTGTCGGCAGGACGACTTTGCCAGACCGTCTGGTCCTTGGCTTCGGTGGTGTAGATTTCCATCACGCCGCGGTGCGTGACGAAAATTTCTGTTTCGCCTTGCGTATTGCGTTCGACTCGGGTGCGAAACTTGTCTCGTTCGGGAGTGGAATACAGGCCGTCAAACAATTTTCCGATCGTGCTGCGAATCATGTCCTGTGGAATTTTTGCTCTATTCTCAGCCCAATCAGTCTCCATGATTCCCAGGTCGCTCTGGTCCTTTACCAGATTGAATCCATTTTCCTGCCAGAACTCCTTTAGCGGATCCCAAAGCTTTTCCGCTGGCCGTGCCACGACCAGCCAGCGTTGATTGCCGGAGCGTTCGATGCGCACGTCGCCCACTGAACTTGCAGCAACGGAACTCTTGCCAACTGTAGTGGCTGTGCGACCTGGCAATGATGAAGCAGAAACAGCTCCATCCACCACAACATACCGCGTATCTCTTGAGAGTTGGGTGAGGTCTGGCGGCACATCGAGTGATGGTGCTTTGGTGGACGTCACGCTACGGTAGTCCACCTTGTCGGTTTCCAGCGCAGAGCAGGCACACAGGGAAACGGAGATCCCAAGTAGGGTGACTTTTGAAAATGGATTCACAAATATCCTTGCAATTGAAATGATCGTCAAATAAGCGCGAGGGAGCTTAGTGCAGCCTCAAGAACGGGTTGATTGGCTGGCGTGAGGGGTGTCATGGGAAGTCGCAGCGCCCCTCGGCATTTTCCCATGCGTGCCACAGCCCACTTTACCGGGATCGGGTTGGCTTCGACAAACAAGGCCTTGTGCAGAGGCAGCAAACGGCGTTGGATGTCATTGGCAAGCGCCAAATTGCCGCCAATCGCGGCCATGCAGAGCTCATGCATCCATCGCGGCGCGACGTTCGCGGTGACGCTCACATTGCCGTGCCCACCACACAACATCAACGCAATCGCTGTCGGATCGTCGCCAGAGTAGATCGAAAATCCGGGCGGTGCTTCCTTGATCAGCCACTGGGCTCGCTCGATGTTCCCTGTCGCTTCCTTGATGCCAACAATGCCAGGCACCTGCGTTAGGCGCATGACGGTTTCATGTGCCAAATCTGCCACCGAGCGACCGGGCACGTTGTATAGCACCATCGGCAAGTCCACTGCCTCTGCGATCGCTTTAAAGTGCTGAAACTGCCCTTCCTGGGTCGGTTTGTTGTAATACGGCACGACCTGCAACTGGCTGTCAGCCCCAACTTTCTTCGCGAATTGGGCGAGTTCAATGGCTTCCGCAGTGGAATTGGCGCCGCAGCCCGCCATGATGGGAACCCGTCCGGCAGCTTGCTCCACGGAGACGCGAATAATCTCGCAATGCTCGGGTACGGTGACAGTGGGAGACTCACCGGTGGTACCCACGACACCAATACAGTCCGTTCCTTCGGCGATGTGCCAGTCGATCAGCTTTCGCAACGCCGTGTAGTCGACGGAGCCATCTTCGTGCATCGGCGTGATAAGGGCCACGATGCTGCCTCTGAGTTGACCTTGAGCTGAATTCATGTCGGGTGTTTGGTTGTAGGCAGGCATTCTACCTAGAGCGGGTAGCGATGCGATAGATGGTCAGCTTCCAACGACGCTGGTCTGGCCACAGCGGCAATACGCTGCACAAAGCGCTGCGGTTCGTCCAGAAAACCCTGTTCAAAAGCCACCACATGAAAATCCTTGCAGTAATTGAGCAACTCACTCGGGCGCAGCAGAAAGTCCGCACGGGTAGGGCGGCCCACAGTTTCGTTTCCCTGGGCAAACGTTTCGTACAGCAGGACGCCCTTGGGTGCCAAGCTCCTTAACAGGGTTGGCATCAACGGGCGCCACAAGTAGTTTGTCACGATCACCGCGTCGAATTGCCTGGGTTTTCCCGACACGGTAAGCGGCCAGGTTTCACTTTCCATGTCCGCCT
>CAJBVC010000040.1 GCA_903958915.1 uncultured beta proteobacterium | reverse complement strand
GGAATGCCTGCGTCAGTGTGCGCTTTGAGGTAGGCCCAGGCGTCTGCCAGGGTGTTTTCGTCGAGGTCGTGCGAGGTGTCCAAGCGATGGCGTCCTAAGAAGTATGTGACAGAAGGGATCGAGCAATCAGACCCGCCATGCTAACGGCATTGCTGGCGTGGGCAATGCAGTCCGTGCTCCAGATCTGGTCAACACCTGCTAGTCGGATCAATTCCACGGCATCGCCAGCAAACAGGGCATGTGTTACGGCCACGTCGACAGACGCGGCACCGGCCGCCAGCAACAGGCGTGCGGCCTCGGCTAGCGTGTGGCCGCTGCTGGCTACGTCATCCATCAAAACCACGTTGCGGGCAGTGACCGGTGTATCGGGTAGCGCAATTTGCACGTTGCGGTCACCGTGGCGAATCTTGTGGCACACCGCGTGTTCGAACCCGTGGCGGGCAGCCGCTTGCGCCACCCATTGCGCGGACTCTTCATCCGGACCGACCAGCAGTGGGCGCTGGTAGTGTTTTGCAATCAGATCGGCCAACAGGGGCGCGCCGCTGAGCACGGTGGCTTGCGCCACAGGCACCGCTTCGGCCAGGGTGGCCACGCGGTGTAAGTGAGGGTCCACGGTGATGACGGCATCAAACAGTTCTGCCAAAAAGAGGCCGACTACCCGCTGGCTCACCACTTCGCCTGGCTGGAAGGCGATGTCTTGCCGCATATAGGCCAGGTAGGGGGCCACCAGGGTGACATGTCTCGCTCCCAGCGTGCGTGCGGTGCGCGCCACCAGCATCAATTCCACTAATTTTTCGTTGGGGTTGTCCAGCGTACGCAGCAGCGTCACGCGCGCAGGCAGCTTGGTTGGCAGCCGAAGCTTCAGCTCACCGTCCGGGAAGCGATGGCGCTCAATGGCGGCGTGATTGAACCCGGCAGCCGCAGCGATAGCGCTTGCGCTGGACAGGTCTTCGATAAAGTGCAGCAAAAGTGGCGTGTGACTCATCAAAACTCCACAAAAACATGCAGCATGTCGGCGGCATTGCCCAGGCAATAGCCAATGGATTTGTTGCAGGCCTGGCGTGCAAACTCCAGGTCACTCGGATAGCTGGCATGCACCCGGTAGAGCAGGGCGTTGGCTTGCACTTCATCACCTAACTTGCACAGTAAATCGACCCCGGCATTTTTCACCTTGGGCGCCCCGGCCAGACTGGCAATGCGCGCCAGTTGCAGGTTGTCAATGCTGGTCACCATGCCGGCGTTGGGGCTACGCACCTCGAAGGTCAGCGCGCCGAGGCTGGGTTGGTTATGGTCGAAAAGTTTGCTGCCCTGGGCCTGGATGATGTTGTTCATCTTGGCTAACGCGCGGCCGGAGTCGAGAATGTCGCGTGCAATAGCAAAGCCGTCGCCGCCACGCACATCAGGGTCGCATTCAATCAGCCGCCCGGCCAGTCGAAGGGATTTTTGTCGCAGGTCTATGGGAGCACGCGGGTCGTTCTCCAGCACACGCATCACGTCGCGGGCCTCAAGCACCGGGCCAATGCCAAAGCCTATGGGCTGTCGACCGTCCGTAATGACGACATCCAGCGACAGTTGCATGCGTCGCGCAACATATTCAAACAGGCGCCGTAAGCGCTGGGCCTCGGGCATGGAGCGCACCTTGGCGGTTGGACCAATGGGAATATCCAGCACCAGGTGGCTGGAGCCGGCAGCGATTTTTTTCGACAAAATGGATGCCACCATCTGGCCTGGTGAATCCAGTGACAAGGGGCGCTCGACTGAGATCAGCACGTCGTCTGCGGGTGACAGGTTTGCGGTACCGCCCCATGCCAGGCAGCCACGGTGCGCACGGACAATGTCTTCCAGCTGCTCAAT
>CAJBVC010000039.1 GCA_903958915.1 uncultured beta proteobacterium | reverse complement strand
GTCAAGGGTGCGGCGCAGTTTGCTGTCGAACCACAGGGCGTGCAGGTGCGCAATCGACTCGCCCATGGCAAAGGTGGTCTGGTGCAGGTCGAGGGTGCGCTCAAACAGCACCGGCAAAATATCCGCGGCGCTACACGGCTGACGGGTGCAGGCCTGCAGCACATCGGCCAGGCGATCCTGGTGGTGTTGGTGCAACTGCTCGATACGGGTGTGCATCCCGGTAAACGGTTTGCCGTGCGAGGGCAGCACCAGCGTATCTTCGGGCAGGCTGCGAAACCGGTCGATCGACCCCAGAAACAGGGCCAGGGCGTTGGCTTCCGGCTCGGCCTCGTAGACACTCACGTTGGTGGAAATGCGCGGCAGCATCATGTCGCCGCCGATCAGTACGTTCAGGGAAGGGCAATAGAGGGCAATATGTTCCGGTGCATGCCCATAGCCGCTGATGCAGCGCCAGTCACGTCCGCCGATGCGAATCATCTGCCCGTCCATCATGCGCCGGTACTGCAGTGGCACCGAGGGAACCAGGGCGGGAAAATAGCCGGTGCGGGCTTGAATCTGTGCCACCGCTTCCGGGCTATTCAACCCGTGGGAAGCAAAGAACTCGGCAGCACGTTCGCCCCCGAAACCGGTGGGACCCATGCAGCCGATCCGTGCCACCTGGTAGTCGGTGGCGCTGATCCACAAAGAGCATTGATGAGCCCCCACGCTTGCGCCTTCGCCGCTGCGCTGCCCCCCGAGGGGGCTGGTCACGGCTTGGGGCGGCCCGGCGCCGCGCCCGCTCCATCTCTGGCACAACCAGTGCGCCAGACCGATGTGGTCTGGGTGCATATGCGTCACGATCACCCGCAGAATCGGCAGGCCTTCCAGTTCGTTGGCGAAGATGCTTTCCCAGGCGGCCTTGGACTTCTCGTGGGAAATGCAGCAGTCCACGATGCTCCAGCCCTGCAGCTTCCTGTCTGAGCCATCGTTCGCGTCTGCTTCATCGCGCAGCAGCCACAGGTTGATGTGGTTGAGGGCAAATGGCAGCGCCATGCGAACCCACTTGATGGCAGGCGTGAGGCCGGTGCCATCACCCTGTGCCACCACCAGCGTTCCACCCGAGGGCGCCAGGGTGTCGCCCAGGGGGTAATGCAATTGCTGTTCGAGTTCGTTCATGGCGGTTTGTTCTATGCTCCATAATTGACGTTTACGTAAACGTCAACGGATCGGGGCATTCTAGGCGCACAGTTTGCTGTCCTATGTCACACCGGTTCGACCACATCTATGACCGCCACTTTCAGCATCGGTGACCTGGCGCGTGAGTTTGATCTCACCACCCGGGCCATCCGCTTTTATGAGGATTTGGGCTTGTTGCAACCAGGGCGCAGTGGCCCCGGTGGGCGCAACCGCGTCTACAGTGGTCGCGACCGCACCCGCCTGAAACTCACTTTGCGGGCCAAGCGTCTGGGGCTCTCGCTGACCGAAGCCAAAGAGATCATTGACATGTATGACAGCCCGCGCGATACCGGCGCGCAACTGCAAAAGTTTCTGGACGTGCTGGCCAGCCACCGCAAGCAAATCGAAGAGCAGATGGCCGACTTGCAAGCCAATCTGGACGAGCTCAAGGTGCACCAGCGCGAGGCGCGAGCGCTTCTGGGCAAGCAGGCAGCACCTGCGACCCCTGTCAAACCGGCCACCCGACAAGATCACACCAAACCCCTGAGGAGAACACCATGAACCTGCCCGGCCTTAACTTTCAACTTGGCGAAGACATCGATGCCCTGCGCGACGCCGTGCGTGATTTTGCGATGGCCGAAATCGCGCCGCGCGCCGCTGAGATTGACCGCACCGACCAGTTCCCGATGGACCTGTGGCAGAAGATGGGTAGCCTGGGTGTGCTTGGCATTACGGTGGGCGAGGAGTACGGCGGTGCCAATATGGGCTATCTGGCGCACATGATTGCCATGGAGGAGATTTCACGTGCTTCGGCCTCGGTCGGTTTGAGTTACGGCGCGCACAGCAACCTGTGCGTCAACCAGATTAAGCGTAACGGCACCGATGCGCAGCGTGCCAAATACCTGCCCAAGCTCATCACCGGCGAGCATGTCGGTGCGCTGGCCATGAGTGAACCCGGTGCCGGCTCCGACGTTCTAAGCATGAAACTCAAGGCCGAAGACAAGGGCGGCTATTACCTGCTCAACGGCAACAAGATGTGGATTACCAACGGGCCCGATGCCGACACGCTGGTGGTCTACGCCAAGAGCGAGCCTGAGTTGGGCGCGCGCGGCGTCACCGCGTTTCTGATCGAAAAAGGTATGCCCGGCTTTTCCATCGCGCAGAAACTTGACAAGCTGGGTATGCGCGGCAGCCACACGGGCGAGCTGGTGTTCAACAACGTGGAGGTCCCGCATGCCAACGTGCTGGGTCAGGTGAACGGCGGAGCCAAGGTGCTGATGAGCGGGCTGGACTACGAGCGCGCGGTGCTCACCGGCGGGCCGCTGGGCATCATGCAGTCGGTGATGGACAACGTCATTCCGTACATTCACGACCGCAAACAGTTCGGCCAGAGCATTGGCGAGTTCCAGCTGATTCAGGGCAAGGTGGCCGACATGTACACCGTGCTGCAGGCCGGCCGCAGCTTCGCCTACACCGTGGCCAAGAACCTCGACCTGCTGGGCACCGACCACGTGCGCCAGGTTCGCAAGGACTGCGCCTCGGTGATTCTGTGGACGGCCGAAAAGGCCACCTGGATGGCCGGTGAAGGCGTGCAGATTTTTGGTGGCAACGGCTACATCAACGAGTACCCGCTGGGGCGCTTGTGGCGCGATGCCAAGCTCTATGAGATTGGTGCGGGAACGAGTGAAATCCGCCGCATGCTGATCGGCCGTGAGCTCTTTGGCGAGACCATGTGATGGCAGCCACGCAACGTCGCATTGTGGCGGTAGGGGGAGGCGGGTTTTTGATGGACGATCTGTCGCTGCGGCAGGAGGCGTACATCGTGTCCTTGTGCCGCACAGCGGCCCCAAAAGTGCTGTACCTGGGGACTGCATCGGGGGACAGTGAACGTGCACAACTCAAGTTCTACCGCGCTTTTTCAGAATTGGGATGCCACCCGTCAACACTGGCGTTCTTCCCGTTTGACATGCGGTGCGACTATGCCGCGGCCGTGCGTGAAGCAGATCTCGTGTACGTGGGAGGCGGCAACACCGTGGCCATGCTGGTGGTGTGGCGCGAGTTTGGCCTGGATGTGGCGTTGCGTGACGCGTACGCTGCCGGGACCGTGCTGGCCGGCATCAGCGCCGGTGCCAACTGCTGGTTTGAGCACTACATCACCGACAGCATTCCAGGCGGTGGAACACGCGCCGGGATGGGCCTGCTGCCCGGTACATTCTGTCCGCATCTCGACAGCGAAGTCTGGCGGCAACCCCTGCTCGAGGCCACCCGGGGACTGGTGGCCGGTGCTGGTGAAGGCGTTTGTGTTCTTTACGAGGATGAACAGTGGCAGACAGCCGTGCACAGTGCCGCCCCTGACGCGAGTGTCAAGCCGCTTTGCCTGCACCGAAGTGCCCAAGGTGCACCCGATGCGCCCCTGCTCAAGGTGGAGCCGCAGGCACTGCCAGCGAACCTGCGGTGACAATCAACATCATGGATACACCACTCAAAGACCTCTTTGCCCGCAATCGCGAATGGGCGGCGGAGATGGAGCGTAAGCGCCCCGGATTTTTTACCGGCCTGGCGAATCAGCAAAAGCCGCAGTACATGTGGATCGGCTGCTCCGATAGCCGGGTGCCGGCCAACGAGATCGTGGGGCTCGCTCCGGGTGAAATCTTTGTCCACCGCAACATTGCCAATGTGGTGGTGCACTCCGACCTCAACGCCTTGTCGACTATCCAGTTTGCCGTGGAGCGTCTGAAGGTCAAGCATGTGATGGTGGTGGGGCATTACGGCTGCTCCGGGGTCCAGGCAGCTCTTGAGGGTGCGCGCATCGGCCTGGCCGACAACTGGTTGCGCCACATCCAGGACGTGCGCGACCGGCATCGCGACGTGCTGGACGTGATCCCCGAGCATGGCCGCGCTGCTGCGCTGTGCGAGCTCAATGTGATTGAGCAGGTGGTCAATGTGGCACAAAGCACGGTGTTGCAGGATGCCTGGTCCAGCGGACAGGGGGTGACGCTGCACGGCTGGGTGTATGGCGTGCACGATGGCCTGGTGCAGGACCTGCACATCACGGTCGACGGCAATGCGCAACTCGACACGCTGTACCGGCAGGCACTGTCGGGGGTTCGACTGATTCCCCGGCACTAGAATTTACAGAGAAAAAGTGCTTTGACGCCCGTAGATGGTGCGTAAGCAGCTATCAAAAGAGTAGCAATTATGTTCCCCACCCGCCTAGACTCCACCGTCGCGTACGACATCGCAAAGGCGATGATGGACGGCTTCAACCGCCACTACCGGCTGTTTCGTACCGAGTCCGCCCGCGCCAAGCACCGGTTTGAAACCATGGACTGGCACGGCCAGCAACGCGCCCAGCGTGAGCGTATCGAGTTTTACGACCTGCGCGTCAAGGAGTGCTCCACCCGTCTGGAGCGTGAATTCAAGGCCGGTGAGCTGGCCATGGACGTGTGGCAGCAGACCAAGCTGCACTACATCGGTTTGCTGGTCGACCACCACCAGCCGGAGCTGGCTGAAACCTTCTTTAACTCGGTGACCTGCAAGATCCTGCACCGCGCCTACTTTCAGAACGATTTCATTTTTGTCCGGCCGGCGGTGAGCACCGAGTACATCGAAAACGATGAGCCGAAATCACGGCCTACGTACCGTGCTTACTATCCGACGCGAGAGACCATGGCCGAGGTGTTGTCGCGTCTGGTTGCGGATTTTGATTTGCAATGCCCGTTTGTCGACCTGCCGCGCGATGCGGCGCTGGTGGCGAGGGCCATGGCACAGAAACTTGGTAACACGACCCTGCGCGCGAATTTTCAGGTACAGGTGCTCACGGGTCTGTTTTTTCGCAACAAGGGCTGTTACGTCGTCGGCAAGCTGATCAACGGTTTTACAGAATTCCCGTTTGCGCTGCCACTGCTGCATGCCACTGATGGCAAACTGGTGATCGACGCAGCGCTGTTTGACGAAGACGACCTGCTGCTGGTTTTCAGTTTCGCGCGGGCCTACTTCATGGTCGACATGGAAGTGCCATCGGCCTATGTGCAGTTTCTGCGCAGCATGATGCCGCGCAAACCGCGCAACGAAATTTATAACGCGCTGGGATTGGCCAAGCAGGGCAAGACCCTGTTCTACCGCGACTTTCTGCACCACCTGCGCCACTCCAGCGACAAGTTTCGCATCGCGCCCGGCATCAAGGGAATGGTGATGCTGGTGTTTGACTTGCCCAGCTTTCCCTACGTGTTCAAGGTCATCAAGGACTACTACCCGCCGCAAAAGGACACCACCCGTGAGCAGATCAAGGGCAAGTACCTGTTGGTGAAGCAGCACGACCGGGTCGGGCGCATGGCGGACACGCTGGAGTACAGCGAGGTGGGATTCCCGCGCGACCGGTTTGACGATGAGCTGGTTGCCGAGATTCAGAAGTTCGCGCCCAGCCAGCTCGAAATCAGCGACCGAGACGGCGATGGCACGCTGGAGTTGATTCTGAAGCACGTCTACATCGAGCGGCGCATGATTCCGTTGAATATCTACTTGCAGGAGGCGTTTGACGCCGGTGGCACCAACGCGCAGGACACCAACCCTGTGGCTGTGAGGGCACGCGCGCAGATAGAGCGGGGTGTGGTGGAGTACGGCAACGCCATCAAGGACCTGGTGGCGGCCAATATCTTTCCAGGCGACATGTTGTGGAAGAACTTTGGTGTCACCCGCCACGGCAAGGTGGTGTTTTACGACTACGACGAGATCGAATACATCACCGATTGCAAGTTTCGCAAAGTACCGGCGCCACGCAACGAAGAAGACGAAATGTCGGGCGAGATCTGGTACAGCGTAGGTCCCAAAGACGTTTTTCCAGAGACCTTTGGCCCCTTTCTGCTGGGCAACCCGGCAGTGCGCGAAGTGTTCATGAGACACCACGCCGATCTGCTGGACGCCGAATTCTGGCAGGCCAATAAGGAGCGTATTGCACAGGGCCATGTGCATGATGTCTTTCCGTACGACCGTGACAAGCGTTTTCACCAGGCCGAGCGCGCGTAAGGCGCCGACCGATCTTTCTTTCCAGTTCAAACAGGAGGTATTGCATGTCAGATTCCATCGTCATCGTGGGCGCAGCCCGCACCCCCATGGGCGCCTTTCAAGGCGACTTTTCCAGCCTCGCGGCGCATGATCTCGGTGGCGCCGCCATCAGGGCCGCGGTACAGCGCGCCGGGATTGCCCCGGAGTTGGTCACCGAAGTGCTGTTTGGCAATTGCCTGATGGCCGGTCAGGGCCAGGCGCCGGCCCGTCAAGCGGGCCTCAAGGGCGGCTTGCCCAAGAGCGCAGGTGCGGTGACCCTGTCGAAGATGTGTGGTTCCGCCATGCGCGCCGCCATGTTCGCCAACGACATGCTGCTCGCTGGCAGCCATGAAGTATTGGTGGCTGGTGGCATGGAGAGCATGACCAACGCACCCTATCTGCTGCCCAAGGCACGCGGTGGCTACCGCATTGGCCACGACCGCATTTTTGACCACATGATGCTTGACGGCCTGGAGGACGCCTATGAGCCAGGGCGCTCCATGGGTACCTTTGGCGAAGACTGCGCTGCCAAGTACAGCTTCACCCGCGAAGAACAGGACAATTTCGCCACAGCCAGCGTGCAGCGTGCGCAGGCAGCTATCAAATCCGGAGCGTTTGCGGCTGAAATCACGCCCGTGACCGTCAAGGGTCGGGGCGGCGAGGTCATTGTCTCGATGGACGAAGGCCCGGGCAAGGTCAAGCTTGACAAGATCCCCACGCTCAAACCCGCGTTCAAGAAGGACGGAACCATCACCGCAGCGTCGAGCTCCTCCATCAACGATGGCGCGGCAGCGCTGGTGATGATGAAGGAGTCGACCGCTGCCAGACTGGGCTGCAAGCCGCTGGCGCGCATCGTTTCCCATGCCACCCACGCGCAGGAACCCGAATGGTTTGCCACGGCTCCCGTAGGGGCCACCCAGAAAGCCTTGGCCAAGGCCGGCTGGGCGGTCGGCGATGTGGACTTGTGGGAAGTAAACGAAGCCTTTGCCGTGGTGCCGATGGCGCTGATGAAAGAACTGGGCGTGCCGCACGAGAAGGTGAACGTGAACGGCGGCGCCTGTGCGCTGGGCCACCCCATCGGTGCCTCCGGCGCCCGCATCATGGTCACACTGATGTACGCCTTGCAGGCACGTGGGTTGAAGAAGGGATTGGCGACGCTGTGCATCGGCGGTGGCGAGGCGACCGCTGTGGCGCTGGAAATGCTATAGGTTTGGTAGCTGGTTACGCAATGAATACGGGCGCTGCAGGGCTTTTTATGTTCCAATTTATGAGCATGGGGGCGGCTAGCAATTTTGGGGTCGGATCCGCGAAGCGAAGCGCAGACGGCTCTGACCCCAATATTGCGGGTCGAAGTGCAGTGGTTTGTGTGCCCCGGGTTTTTGGCGTTTTGTCCTGCCGGAGTGGCGTATTCCGGGGCGCCTCATGGTGCCAAACGCGCACAAATCGGCCCCCCGGAACACCCCACCCCGACGAGTTAGCCGTGGTTTGTTGTTCAAGTCGCAGAAATACAGTCCAGGCCAGCGCGAGTGGGGTATGGCGTTTGGCCGATTTGTGCGCATTTGGCACCATGAGGCCGGGCGCCATACCTCACTCGCGCGTGCACGTACCAACCCTTGCGCGTGCGAGATGAGAAAGTCAAAGTAGTAAAGGAAACAAAACGATGATCCTCACCCAAGACCAGGAAATGGTGCGCGACGCAGTGCGCGATTTTGCGCAAAAAGAACTTTGGCCCAACGCAGCCAAGTGGGACAAGGAGCACCACTTTCCAAAGGAAGTTCACAAAGGGCTGGCCGCACTGGGCGCTTACGGCATTTGTGTGCCCGAAGAGCAGGGCGGCGCCGGGCTGGATTACCTGACGCTGGCGCTGGTGCTGGAAGAAATTGCCGCGGGGGATGGCGGCACCAGCACGGTGATTAGCGTGACCAACTGCCCGGTGAACGCCATCCTCATGAAGTTTGGCAACGCGGCGCAAAAAAAGCAGTGGCTGGAGCCGCTGGCGCAGGGCAAATTGCTGGGAGCGTTCTGCCTGACGGAACCCCACGTGGGGTCCGACGCCTCATCGCTCAAAACCACGGCGGTGCGCGAGGGGGACGAGTACGTCATCAACGGCGTCAAGCAATTCATCACCAGCGGCAAATATGGGGACGTGGCCATCGTCATCGCGGTCACCGACAAGGGAGCGGGCAAAAAAGGAATGAGCGCGTTTCTGGTGCCGACCAATGCACCGGGCTACGTCGTGGCGCGGCTGGAGGACAAGCTGGGCCAGCACTCCAGCGACACCGCGCAGATCAATTTTGACAACTGCCGCATCCCGGCAGAAAACCTGATTGGCCGCGAAGGCGAGGGTTATGGCATCGCGCTGGGGGGTCTGGAAGGCGGGCGAATCGGCATTGCGGCGCAGAGCGTGGGCATGGCACGCAGCGCACTCGACTTTGCCATTGGGTACGCCAAGGACCGGCAGAGCTTCGGGCAACCGATCATCAATCACCAGGCAGTGGGCTTCCGGCTTGCGCAGTGCGCTACGGAATTGGAAGCAGCAAGGCAACTGATCTGGCACGCTGCCAGTCTGCGAGATGCTGGCCGCCCGTGTTTGAAGGAAGCTGCCATGGCCAAACTGTTTGCCAGCGAAATGGCCGAGAAAGTGTGCAGTGCCGCCATCCAGACCCTGGGTGGCTACGGCTATGTAAGCGATTTCCCGGTGGAGCGCATCTACCGCGACGTGCGGGTGTGCCAGATTTACGAAGGCACGTCGGACGTGCAAAAGATCATCATTCAGCGCGCTTTGGTGTAAAATGTACAACTCACTGGTACATTTGGCGGGGTAATCTCCATGCAAACACTTCCCTTTTCTGAGGCGCGTGCCCAATTGGCAGATGCACTGCGTCGTGTCGAATCGGGTCACGAGCCATTGCTGATTTCACGTCGCGGACAAGGGGCGGGCGTATTGATGTCGTTTGAACAGTACCAGGGCTTGAACGATAAGGCTGCTGGTTTTGCGCAGCGCCTTGAACGTTGGAGGTCCACTTACTTGCCGCTGGCGATTGATGCAGATGAAGACGATCCGTTTTCCAACCTGCGCCAAGAAGACGCAGCGCGGGACTTCGCCTGGTGAGCACCATTGCATGGCTGCTTGACACCAATGTCATTTCCGAAGCGGTGCGAGCAGCGCCCAATGTCGGGGTCATGGCCAATCTTGCGCAGTACCAGGGTGAACTTGCCATTGCTGCGCCGGTGTGGCACGAATTGCGCTACGGTTGGCTGCGTATGCCCCCTGGGCAACGCCGTGACGCTATTGGCCGATTTGTGCAGGACGTCGTCGGTGATTTGCCGGTATTGCCCTACGACGCGCAGTCGGCTCGAGTGCATGCCGAACTTCGCGCACTGCGCGAACGTCAGGGGCAGACACTGGCCTTTGTGGATGGGCAAATTGCCGCAGTAGCCATCGCCCATGGCGCCACGCTGGTGACGCGCAACATTGTTGATTTTGCAAATCTGCCCGGCCTGCGGATGGTGAACTGGTTCGATGCGGCCTCAGCGCGCACCTAGTTCCTATTCCTTTTCCAAATCATTTTTGTCTAGGCGCGAAGCCGCAGGCAGTGCCCTGGCACGACAAGCCGAAGCAACAACGACACGGATGATTTAGAAATGGAATTAGCGGTACACCACCACCGGAATCTTGGTGTGCGTCAGCACCTTGGTGGT
>CAJBVC010000038.1 GCA_903958915.1 uncultured beta proteobacterium | reverse complement strand
TTTTTCAGCGCCACGGCGGACAAACCCGCCTCTTTCAAGAACGCCTTGATGACAAAGGTTTTGCCCGACCCCATGGGACCTACGGCCAGCAGACCCATGGGGGTGAGGGTGGTTTCACCCTCCTTCAGATTCTTCGCAATGGCCAGCAGCTCGTGTTTGATGTTTTCGTGGCCGCCGACACTGGCGAGGCCGTGTTTGGGTTCGATGAACTCGATCAACCCGGCGCACTCTTTTTCTATCATTTCGCGCTTGCGGGCGTGGATGACCTTGAGCACCTCCAGGCTGGAATCGCTGGCGGGCAGGGTTTTGCTGGGTTCAATCAACTTGCCAATCTCGGCCGGTGTCATTCCGGCAGTGATGCTGGCCAGGGTGGTGGCACGGGCGTCTGCGTCAGGCGTGCCTTGCAATAGTTGCAGTATCAGAGCGCGCCGCTCAGGCTCGCTCAAGCCCTGTCCGTCGGTGCTGGCCAGGATACTGGCCAGCTGCACGGTGCGCAAACCGCCGGTGCGCTCGGAGAACAGCGTAACTTGCTGAGCGGTGAGCTTGGGCGCAAAAAATGCAATCACCCGGCTGCGCATATCCAGGTCGGGCATGGGGATTTCTATGGCCGCCACTTTGGGGTTTGACAGCAGGCCCGGGTTGATGGCGCCGAGCGACTCGGTGATCAGGATGACGATGTTGTCACCACTGGTGAGTGTCTTGTCCAGCGACCAGCGGTGAAAGGCCAGGTAGGTCTGCCGATCTTGCTGGGCCATGAAACTGGGATCGCCCGCCGGTAGCAGCGCATCCGCGTAAGGCACAATGACCGCGGTCGACTGTTCGGCCCGCATCTGCGCTTCCAGGGCGTGCAGCGCTTGCAGCAAGGGAGTTTCATCGGCCACTGGCGTGGTGACCAGGGCACTATCGGGTTTGCCAGTCAGCGCCCGGATGCCACGCTCCAGGCTAACTTCGCAGACATGCTTCTTGGTGTCCCTGAACAACTCCGCTACCAAAAAACTCTGCAGGTTGTGCAGCGTCTCCCCCACCAGGAAGTTGTCGAACACATTGCGGTACAGCACAAAAGTGGATGCCTCGCCAGCCAGGTATTTTTGCCGCAAGGTTTCCGCCCACCGGGGCAGCGTGTTGCGCGTCTTTACGGGGGCGGTCATGGTTGTTGCGATCGTTAGAGGGTTTTTGCTGGGGTGGCCTGTGCCGCAGCACGGGCCTGCTTCATCGCATCCAATTGCGCCTTGGCAGTGACGCTACCGCTGCTTTGACGCAGTTTGTTCAGGCGAACATCCAGATCGGAGTTGTGCAATTCCGCCCCCAGGCTGGCCTGCGCCACCTGGCTCTTGATGTGCTCACGCACGGCCCCCAGAGCTTGCACTTCGGCATCGACCGACAGACCATCGAGCTGGCCCTGGATTTTGAGCCGGGCCTGGGCACTGTGCATTTGCGCCAGCATGCGGTCTTTTTCGGCCTTGAGCTTGTCGATTTCGGATTTCACCTGCATCAGGGAGTCTTTGGCCGTGTCAGCGTCGGCCGTGGCTTGGGCAGCCTCTGCACGCAGGTCGGCAATGGCGCCGTCCAGTGCGTTCTTCTTCTGGATCAGCACAACCGCAAGATCATCCTGGTTGGTAGCCAGCGCGGTTTCCAGGTCGGCGCTGACGGCGGCCAACTCGCGCTCGTGGGTCTCCAGACGGGCAGTGATCTCCTGGCGGCGCGCAATGATGGAGCCGGTTGCCGCCTTGAGCTGGCTGTACTTTCCAATCATGGAGGTGATGGCGTTCTGGTAGGCGATCTCAGGATGCGCCTTCTCCACATCCGACACCCACAATGAGATGAAGCCGGACCAGAGGTTCGACAGACGGGCGAAGATTGCGTTGTTGGCCATGGTTAGTTCTCCGGGTGAAAAGATGGAATGGATATGAAACTTTAGGTCTTGAGCGACTGTGCTGCGTTGTTGGCGGCGCGGCTGGCGCCCAAGGCAACTGTTCCCGATGCCGACCCGCGCGATGCTAGTGGGCTGGCGTAAGCCGCACCCCGGTCCAGACTTTGCGGCGAATCAAACTCGGCGGCCACTTCTTCTGCCAGGCGCAAGTGCGCGAGCGACTCTTCGAGTTTGCTGCCCATGTCGCTGGAATAGGGCGAAGTGATAACCAATTGGTACACCTCTTCCATTTTGTCGGGCATGGCGATCAGCGTGGCTTCCAGCGCACTGCGGCGCACCGCCAGGCGGCGCGAGCGGTTCATGACTTCGGTGTATTCGGCTAAAGCACTGCGCAACTGCCGTGCCTCCTCCTCACGCAACGCCGAGTTCTGCAACTGCGCCTCGATGCCGGCAATACGCTTGGCGGCCACCTCGTCACTGGCGTGATCTTTGCGTTGCTTGAGCGAGAGGTTGACCACACACAGGCCCAGGTAGTCCACGGTCAGGTCTTCCAGCTTGTCAACATCTTCGCGGGTCAGTGTGGTGCGGCTATCACTTGCCGTCTGGTACAGGGCTTGCACCCGGTTGAACATGTGCTGGTAGGTGTTCAACGCCGCCGTGTCGCCGTAGTTGCTCAGTTCACCGAGTAGTTGCAGTCGGCGCTGAGCGCGGGTCTGCTGGTGGTGCTCGCGATCCACTTTGGCCCGAAACGAGGGCAAACCGGGAATGGCCAGGGCCGCCAGCGCTTCACAACCCAATCCCACCACGCCCACGAGGGCCATACCCGCCCAACCCATGGGGATAGAGGCAAAAATGGCGACCACCGCAGTCGCCAGCATCGCCACACGGTTATTGGGATGCCTGAGGAAAGCACCCAGATAGGACGGTTGAGGCTTCACGCAACCAGTGTATTTTGTCGGTGCGCCGAGTGGTTTGTCACTTGGAGAACCGGGCCCAGATGCGCGCAATCTCCTGCTGGTCCTGCTCGCTCAGGATGGGCATGGGCTGCGAGCGGCTCAGCGACTGGGTGCTGGGCACCACCGCAGGGTTGGACTTGACAGACTCGCTCATGAACTCGCCCGCCTTCAGATTGGCATTGGCGTAGCCTACCGTGTTGGAGATTTTGGCAATCACCTGGGGGCGCAGCAGGTAGTCGATGAAAAGGTGCGCCTCGCGTTTGTTCCTGGCATTGGCGGGCACGGCCATGGCGTCAATGGCCAGCAGACCCCCGTCGGCAGGAACCCGGTACTCCACATTGCCCCGTGCCTTGGCCTGGGCCTGCACGGCGTCGCCCGAGAACCCGATGGCAACGCACACTTTGCCAGTGGCCAAGGCGTCAATGAACTGGTCGGTGGGGATAACCTTGACGATACCTCCCAGCCGCTCGAGCACCTGCGCTGCTGCGTTGGTCGAGTTTTTCCCATCCCACTTGGCTTGCCCACCCGCCATGGCGGCCATGGGCACCACGTCGGTGGCAGAGTCCACCACCCCGACGCCGCACGACTGGAAGCGCCGCGCGGTGTCGGGGTCGAACACATTGGCGAGCGAATCCATCGCATGGCCGGGGTAGGCCCTGGACGTAAGCTTGGGGTTCCAGGCAATGCCCACCGTGTACCACATGTAAGGCAGGCTGTAGGCGCCGTCTTTATCCCAGGCCCGCAAGGTGGCATCGACCCGGGGGTCAATATTGCTCAGGTTTTTGAGGCTGGTTTTGTCCAGCTTGCCCAGAAGGCCTTTGGCGGCCATTGCGGGCACCGCGTTGGCGGTGGGGAACACCACGTCATACGGCGCGCCACTGCCTTGCAGCCTGGTTTGCAAGTCGTCGTTGCCCGCGAAAATGTCGTACACCACACGAACGTTGTGCTCTTTCTCAAAGTCCTGCAACACGCCGGGTTCAATGTAGTCGGGCCAGTTCAGCACACGCACGGTGCTCTTGGCGCTTGCGCCCACGCCATTCACGGCACGACGCAGGTTCATCAAAACCGTGGCGGTGATGAGGCCGTCCACCGTGACGCCTTGTGACTCCTGAAACGCCTCGGTGGCGACCTGGGTTTGGGGACCGAAGGTTCCGTCAAGCGGCCCGGCGTTGAAGCCCAGCTTGCCGAGCAGAATTTGCGCCTCGCGCAGACCGGCAGCATCGACCAGCTTTTCGCGCCCTTTGTAGTTACCGCTCGACCAGTTCTGGGTTTGCCAGATCACGCGGCGGATGGAATTGAGCAACGCGTCGGTCACCTGGGTTGTCGGCGGCAAGCCGTTCTGCAACGAGAAGGTGCGGATGGCCTCCTGCGTGGCAGGGGTCAGGGTGCCGCTGGGTGCTTCACGCAGCAACCCCATGCGGGCCAGCAAACGCTGCGCGGTTTCGACCTTGGCGGTGCGCGCGCCAGGGCTTGCCGCAGCAGCCGGTGCCGCCTCGGGTTTGGCGGTGCCAAATACAAAACCTTGCGCATGAACGGTGCTGGCCAGCAGTCCAGCACAGGCCAGGGTGGCCAGCTGCGCGACAGTGTGAGATTTCATGGAGTTGTCCTTGTCAAAAGCGCTTTGGGCCGTTACTGGCCCGAGGCAAAACAAATGGAGCCGCGCGACTGTGCCAGCTGGAATAGTTTGGCAGCCTGCTCCTGATTGGCAGCAAGTCCACCCTGTCCTTTAAGCGTCATCTCGCCCAGGTGACAGGCCGCGCCACCATCACCGCCCTGCACCGCCGCCTCCAGATGCGGGCGAGCTTGCGCGAAATTACCCAGGTCCATCAGTTTGCGTCCCATCTCGGCGTTTTGTGCAGCTGACAGCTTGGAAGGCGCGCCCGTCTCCACCAGTTTGGGAGAAGCGTTCGCAGGTTCAGGGGTCGTGGACTTCGGACTACCTTGCAGTACAGGTGCCGGTTCAGCAGGTTTGGCCGTGGCCGATGGTGTCACTACGGTCTTAGAAGAGGCGGGTGGGGTCTGACCGGCCGTCAGATCACCCAATTTCTCCTTAAGCCCCAGATGCCACACGGCGGACGCCATGCCACCCAGCACGGCCAACGCGATCAGGCTCTTCGAGAGTGGGGTCAAACTTGCCATGGGCTCTATTCCTTGGAAGGTTGGGTCGTGGTGCCAAACTGGCCTGACAGACTCTGCAACCGCTGGCTGAGTTGGGCAATTTCACCTAAAGCGCGTGCGGTCTGGTCCTGGGCGGCCTTCAGGTCGGCCTGCTGGTTGGCGGTGTCTGCCGCAGTGCGGTTCAGCTCACGCGCCACCAGCGCTTCGAGCTCGTTGATTTGCTTGCGAATATCCCCCACCACCTGTTCCTGGCGTGCGGCAATGGCGTCCAGCCGGGTTTGCGTCTGGGTCTGCATCGCTTGCAGATCGGCTTGCAACTGCTGGGCGTGGACGGACAGGGCACGGGTCTTGGCGGCGGCATCGGCCAGTGGGTCTTCGATGGACCAGGACTCGTCCGCGGCGTCCATGGCCTTGACAGCCATGAGTCGGGTCGCGTCGTCCATGGCACTGAGGCCATCGAGCAGGCGCAACAGGCGCTCGGCCGGATACAAGGCTGGTGTCACGCCACCGCTGGCGTAAATCTCTGCCAGTGGAAGAGGATCGCCAGTGCTTGGAGCGAGTTCCGCCACCGACGGCGCTACGCCCATCGGAGATGCAGTCGCCCGGCTTGCGGTGGCACTGCTGACAGGAGCGGGGGCGGCCTGCTCCTCGGGCACATCATTCCTGACCAGCCCGGCTTTTTCCAAAAAGTCCAGCATTCCCTTCATGGCGCGTTTCCCTCGAAATGGTGATTGCGATTCCCTGATGCACAGGCTCCTGCACGACAGGGTAGGCTTTCGTCCGGCGAAGTTTAATGCCAATCCCGAAACGGCTTGTGCACAATGACCAGGCACCATCGTCGGGTCGGGAGCGTTTGGTGTCGATGGACGTCAAAAAAGATCAGAATAGCGCGAACAAGTCACGATAGAGAAGAATGCATGAAAACTCCCAATCTGATGTATTTACCTTTTGCGCGCCGCATTACCTTGCTGACCTGGAGCAAGTGGTGTGTTTTGGTCTTGCCAATGCTGGTAGTACTCATACAGTACGGGGTCCGATCATCACTGTTTCTGGTCGGCTTGATCAGCGCTACAGCTTTCGTGGCGTTACAGGCGTGGGAGGCCAGCCTGCGACGACAGTTCATCCGCGAGTCGCGCTTTCCGCCAGTCTTGTTCACCAAACTTCGCGAGGCCTACCCCCAACTCTCCCGCAGCGATGCAGATCTGGTGTTGCGCGGCTTGCGCCAATTCTTCCTGGCGCACCTGCGAAGCAATCGCAAATTTGTCGCCATGCCCAGCAAACTTGCCGATGAGGCCTGGCACGCCTTCATCCTTCACACCCGCGCGTATGACGACTGGTGCAAAGCGGCGTTTGGCAAGCTCATGCACCACACCCCCGCCGAAGTACTCGGCAAAGACCCTAAACGCAACGACGGCCTGCGTCGCACCTGGTACTGGGCCTGCAAGGAAGAAAGTATCAACCCGCGCGATCCTAGCCGCTTGCCCCTGTTGTTTGCACTGGACACCAAGTTTTCGGTACCCGGCGGTTTTCGCTACGTGCCCGACTGCCGCGAGATCGACCGCCAAAGCGGCTCGGATGCGTACTGCGGCACCAGTTTTTCCAGCGACTCCAGTGATGGCGGTGCGTGTGGCGACGCAGACGGTTTCGGTGGCTGTGAGGCAGGCGGCGGGGGCGACGCTGGGGGCGATGGCGGCAGTTGCGGCGGCGGATGCGGCGGCGGTGATTGAGCGCGTTGTGCCGTGCTCAATCCTATTTTGGCCAGAGCACCCACATTTGTAATGGCTGGCGCAGGCGCGCCGCGAGTTCGGCCGCTTCACTACCCCACCCGGCAAAATAGTCTGCCCGCACCGCCCCGGTGATGGCGCTGCCAGTGTCCTGCGCCAGCACCATTTTTTGCATGGAAACCTGCGGGCCGCGCGAGACCAGCCAGACCGGTGCTCCATAAGGAATACTGGTCGGGTCGACTGCGATCGACCGCCCCGGCGTTAAAGCAACCCCTTGCGCGCCACGCGGACCCACCTGGGCATCCATCTCACTCAGCGGCTCTTCCTTGAAAAACACCACGCGCGGATTGACCCACAACAGTTCCTGCTGGCGCTGTGGATTGCTGGCCAGCCAGTCACGAATGCCGGGCCAGGAGGCATCCTTGACCAGCCCCTGATCGAGCAGCCAGCGTCCGATGCTGCGATACGGCTGGTCATTGGAGCCTGCATACGACAGACGCACCCAGCGGGTGCTGCCATCGGCCTGCACCAGGCGCAGTCGCCCGGACCCCTGAATCTGCAGCACCAGCGCGTCAATCGGGTGGGACAGGTAGGCAATGACGCGCCCCTGCAATGCTGCACGGGCTGCGGGCTGGGTGTCGATTTCCTGGCGGCTGTACCAGGGTTTGCGCTGGGCCAGATTGGCGGGCGGCTGGTACAGCGGCACCGAGAACTCGTCCGTCGGTACGCGGCTGGCATCCAGCAGGGGCTCGAAGTAACCCGTCAGCAGACCTGTCGGGTCACCTTGCAGCGATTCCACGCGGTAGGGCCGCAGCCGTTGTTGCAACCACTCGCGCTGCGCGGACGCATCGGCAATGCTCAACAATCGCACGTCGCTGCACAGGGCCGCATAAGGTGGCAAGGGTCGCTCGCAGCTTCTGAGCCACGCGTTCCAGGCTTCGAACAGCGCATCATCCCCAAGGCCGGCAAGGTCTGACCAGGCTGCAGGTACCCAGCGGCTTTTTCCCCGAAGCATGGTGCCGACGATCTCCGCATCGCCAAACAAGGGGAGCTCATCGCGCGCGGTAGTCCGTTCAGGCACGGGAACGGCTGGCGCTGTCGGTCCACGCACGGGAGCACTGGAACAGGCCCCGAGCACCAGTACCGACGCAATGGTTGCTGATGCGGCAATCGCCCGGCACATCGCAGGAAAAATATGATGAAAAGTACCTTCTAGGTTTGTACAGCAAGCGTAAATAGCTCCTGTTTTCATAGCGCCCAATGACCTCAGAGAACACGGTGTAGCAGGGCTGGCAACTGGGTGCGGTGGTGCGCCAGTTGCCCGCAATCGAGTTCTGAGCACACCACCCC
>CAJBVC010000037.1 GCA_903958915.1 uncultured beta proteobacterium | reverse complement strand
GTGCGCAGCAACGCCAGTTCCTTGTCGTCGAGTTCCAAAGCCCCATGGGCTTTTTTGTCGGCATAGATCAGACCAAACGGCACGCCTTTGATCTGCAGGGGCAACAACAGGAATGCCGGCGCATTGACTCCTTGGGTGAACCATACGGGCAGGCGCTGGACGATCTTGGGATCGGTGGCATCGCTGATCATGGTGTCTGCGCCCTTGTTGCAGACCACCGCAAACAGATCGGGAGTTGCCGCTTTCAGGGGAATTCTGAAACTTTTGACGTACTGTTCGACTCCGCCACCCAGGCCAAAACGCCCCGTCATGGATTCCGTCTTGGGGTCACGCATGCAAAAGATGATGTGGTCAAACCCCATGGCGCGAAACATGGTTTCCAGAATCATGCGCAGGATGTCACTGAGCTTGAAATCTTCGACCATGGCGTTGGTGATGTCCTGAATGCCGGCAGACAGGGTTTGGGCGACGCGATCATCCTTGATCTGCGCCTGTGGCGGCGCAACTCCAAACGGCCCGGTCTGCGTGGCATGCAACTCAAAACCGCCGAGGCCACTGTCCTGCTCCTTCTGAGCACCGCGCGTATCGAGATCAAGTTGGACGTCGACCGGAACCTTCAAAAGTTTGGCTGCGGTTGACCCAGGTGCCACCCGAATTTCCATGGCAACGGCCAGGTCGTTCAGCTTTTTGCGCGCCTTCAAGGTCGCCGCCTGCACGCTATCCATGTTGCTGCCGAGTGCTGGCGCGTATTTGCGCGCAATCAGAGCCATTGTGGCATCGGTGTCCTTGGCGTCCGAGTGCAGCAAAACGTCCGCCATCTCGTTGGATGCCTGCGCGATCCAGCGCAGGCGTTCGTCCTGGTCTCCAGGGGACTTGTTGGGGGGGGACCCGGTAGGCTTGCGCATACAACGCTGAATTCCAAGGGGTAAGCCCCAGGCTTTGGCGATACCGATTCCAAGCTCTTCAAAGTTGAGCCCCAGCACACTGACGGCAGCAGCAACTTCGGTCAACGGCTCCCTGTTGGCACGCACCAAACTGCGAATCTGGGCGGCCTCCTCAGGGAAATAGAACTGCACCAGCAAGCGTCCCAAATTCTGGAACATGGCGCCGATAAAGGCCTCCTCGGCCTCCCGCTCCACAGAGCAAAGTTCAGCCCCGATGGAACCTGCCATCAAAGAGCGCAGAAACTCCTCTTTCAACTGTTCGGCCTGGGCCTTGTCCTGCATGTGCTCCAGCAGAACCAGACTCAGCGCCATATTGCGAATGCCGTTGAACCCCACCAGCGTCACCGCACGCGACACCGTGCTGATGCTGCCACCGCGCGCGTAATGTGCGCTGTTGACCAAGCGCAGCAACTTGTTGGTGAGCGCCACATCCTTGAGGATTTCATTGGTGACGCTGTTGACACTTTCGCTCTCCGAGGTCGCCATGCTCTGGATTCGAACCACCGACTCGGACAGCGCCGGAAAGTCGCTCTTGTGGCGCATGCGCCGCAACAGGAAATCCAGTGTGCTGTTGTGGTTTCCTCCGGCCCCACCGGGGTGCGCCACTGCAGCACGCGATTGCGTCCATTCGGTCAGCGCTGCCTGAAAGGCGCGCGCATTGGCGAACCGGTGAGAAGGGTCTTTTGCCAGTGCGCGTGTGACGGCAGAGCGCAACCGGTCATCCACATCGGCGCCCAGCGTTTCGGGCAAAACCATTTGCTCGTGGATCACACGATAGACCGCCCGGTAGGGGTCCCGTTCCGCCAACAACGGTTTGCCCATCAGCATTTCCGCCAGCACAACTCCGGCCGAAAAAATGTCCATCGATGTCGAGGGAGCCTCGCCATTGGCGGCCTCAGGGGACAAATAGCCTACCGTGCCACCGGCGGCAAACTCTTGTTGCTTGACCCCACTCTCCTTGATGCGCGCTGCAATACCAAAATCCATCACCCGCGCACGTCCGGCAGTGTCCACTACCACATTGGAAGGTTTGAGATCGCGATGTACCACCCCCGCCGCATGAGCGACCGCCACCGCATCGAGGATGTCCAGCATCAACGCTACCGCCTCCGAAGCGGGTAAGGCACCGCGCTGTTGCATGACCTTGTCAAGGGTCTGCCCAGCCACGTATTCAAACACCAGATAGGCCTGACGATCCTGAATGTCGGCCTCATACACCGGCACGATGTTGGGATGGGTCACCCGGCCTACGGTGCGCGCCTCCTGCAGCCAGGCCGCCACGGCCGAATCGTCCGCGCTGGAGGCAGGACGCATCACTTTGATGGCAACTTCACGCTCCAATCGGGGGTCAAACGCCAACCAGACGGTCGACTGCGCGCCCTGGCCCAGTTTTTTGCGCAACTCGAATCGCCCCAAGGTCCCGGATGCCTGCATGTCACTGTGCCCTTACATAAACTTCAAATGCCGCAATGGGCAGCGGCTTGCTAAACAGGTAGCCCTGGTAGGCCCTGCATTCGTTGGCAAGCAGGAAATCGCGCTGCTCAGTGGTCTCAACCCCCTCTGCAATCACCGCCAGGCCCAGGCTGTTTCCAAGCGCGACAATGGTCCTGGCAATGGCTGCGTCGTTCGCATCGACCAAGACATCCTGCACAAACGACTGGTCAATCTTGAGCTGGTCCAGGGGAAGACGCTTCAGATACGATAGCGAAGAGTAACCCGTGCCGAAATCGTCCAAAGCAAAGCTCACTCCACGCTCTCGCAGCGACGACATTTTGACGATGACATCCTCCAGATTTTCAGCGAGCAGACTCTCGGTAAGCTCCAGTTTGAGACGCTTTGGATTGGCGCCAGTGTAGTCCAGCAATCCCAACACATACTCCGCGAAATCGGGCTGGCGAAACTGGCGTGAACTCACGTTGACGGCCAATACGAGGGACTCCGTGTCAGTCACTTCTGCCCACTCCACCAGTTGCAGACAGGCTGTTTCCAGCACCCAACTGCCGAGCGCCAGAATCTGACCGGTTTCTTCGGCCACCGGGATGAATGCAGCCGGTGACACCATGCCGTTGGAAGGATGCTCCCATCGCAACAAGGCTTCCGCGCCAATGACACGGCCCTGTGCATCCACTTGCGGCTGAAAGTGCAGCAAAAACTCACCGCGCAAGATGCCGCGCCGGATGTCGGTTTCGAGGGATGCCTTGTGCGTTACCGCAGCCTGCATTTGCGGATCAAAGAACCGCATGGCGTTGCGCCCGGCATTCTTGGCCTGGTACATGGCCAGATCGGCCTGCCTGAGCAGCTCGTCAATGCTGATCTGATGCCCCTGGTACAGGGCGATACCCACGCTCGGTGTGCTGTGGAAATCAATACCCGCCAGCCGGTAGGGCTGGTTCAGGGCGTTGATGATCTTTTCACCCACCAGCGTGGCATGGGAGGCGGCTTCGG
>CAJBVC010000036.1 GCA_903958915.1 uncultured beta proteobacterium | reverse complement strand
TGAGCATGCCCAAAATGGCGTTCATCGGCGTGCGAATCTCGTGGCTCATGTTGGCGACGAACTGGCTCTTGGATTGCGACGCCGCCTGCGCTGCTTCGGTGGCATTGACCAACTCGGTACTGTCGGCATAGGTGGTGACGAAGCCGCCCTCGGGCATCGGTGCGCCGCGCACTTCCAGGGTCATCCCGTTGGCACGGCGGCGCTGGAAGTGGTGGGATTGCGCCAGCAGCGTGCGGTCCATCCTGCTGCGCACGATCGTCTCTACATCGCCATCGCCATATTCCCCTCTTTGGGCATTGAATCGCAGCAGTGCCTCGAAGGTTGTCCTCGTTCCCGCAAACAAAGACGGTGGAAACTCCAGCAGCGTGCGGAACATGGCGTTCGACTCGACCAGATTG
This sequence comes from uncultured beta proteobacterium, assembly GCA_903958915.1. Taxonomy (GTDB): domain Bacteria; phylum Pseudomonadota; class Gammaproteobacteria; order Burkholderiales; family Burkholderiaceae_C; genus Allorhodoferax. The sequence continues at coordinate 1,264 of CAJBVC010000036.1, read as the reverse complement.
AGGTCTGCATCAAAAACGCTCAGCCCCACTGGAATGTTTTCCATCACGCTGCCCATCAGCGCGTTCTTCTGGCGTACATCCACCTCCAACTGGTGGCGCTGCGTGACGTCCTGGAAAATGCCAACCAACCGGGTGCGCTTGCCATCCTTGTATTCGGCCTCAGCAGCGGTGCGCACCCAGATGCGGCGGCCCATGGCGGTGCGCAGTGGCAACTCCATATCCCAGGGCTTGCCGGTTTGCATCGCTGCCTCGATGGTTTTTCGCACCTGGTCTTGGACTTCAGGGTCAAAAAAAGCAATGGCCTGCTCCAGCGTAGGCTGGTGGCCGGGAGCCACGTCGTGGATGTGACAGGTCTGGTCCGACCACTGAATCACATCGGTCTCAAGATCGAGTTGCCAGCGCCCGATACCGGCAATGCGGCCGGCACGTGCCAGAAAAGCAGCGTTGTCGCGCAAGCTGTCGGCTGATACGCGTAGCCGCTCCTGGTCGGCCTTGGTCTGCGTAATGTCGGTGCGAATGGAGATGTAGCGCTCGATATTGCCGGCTTCATCCAAAAATGGCGCAATGACGGTGTCCACCCAATACGGCTCACCACTCTTGGAGCGGTTGCACACCACATCACGCCACACATAACCACTGGAAATGGTCTTCCACATCGACTCCCAGTAGCTGTCACTTTGAACATCCGACTTCACAATGCGATGGTTGGCCCCCAGCAGTTCTTCATTGGAATAGCCGCTGACGCGGATGAACATGGCATTGGCATAGGTGATGGTTCCCGCCGGGTTGGTCATGGACACCAGGGCATGTGCGTCGATGGCTGTCATCAGCGTTGCCGACTCCCGTGTGGCGCTGTCCTGAGCCGCTTGCGCTTCCTGACTGGCCAGATCCAGAGCGCGCAGACTGTCCTGCGCCAGTGCAAGTTGTCCCAGCACGCTCTGCTCTGCGGTGTCCTGCACTTCAATGGGTACCGAAAAATCGCCCCGCCCGATACGCGACACATGCCCTATCACCACATCCACCGAGCCGCCCAGGGTGGCCAGAAGCGCCCGATTGGTACGCACCAGCATCACCACCAATGCCAACCCCAACACCACCAGCGCCAGCCGCAGGCCTGCGACGTGCTCCTTGGCATCATTGACTTCCTGCAATGTGCGCTGATCGAGCAGACCGTAGAACGCATCTATTGGCGCCATGATGGCAGCCTTGTACTGGTGGTATTGGGCGTCGTGCATCATGCTGCGTGCCCGCGCCTGGTCCGCCT
>CAJBVC010000035.1 GCA_903958915.1 uncultured beta proteobacterium | reverse complement strand
CTGAGCCCAGGGCTGCATATTTGGTGCGCGCTGCCGGGAACGGGGATACGCCAGGTGCCTCATGGCGCGAGCGCAAATCGGCACCCGGCGCATCCCCATCCCCGGCCGATCCGTTGTACTCAGGGGAAAGCTTCCCTGACAAGTTGGCCAATAAGGCCCTCACTTCAACCGCGCGGTCAAATGTGGCTGTTCAAGCTCCCTCTTTCGCCCCGGCGGGGGCGAGAGAGGGCGGGGGGAGTGAGGGGGGAAACAATTCGATAAGAATCGTCAACGCCAAAGAACACAACCTCAAATCCTTAAGCGTCGACATCCCGCGCGGCAAGTTCAGTGTGGTCACCGGCGTATCCGGCTCCGGCAAGTCCACCCTGGCCTTTGACATTCTTTTCAACGAAGGACAGCGCCGCTACCTCGAGAGCCTTAACGCCTACGCCCGCTCCATCGTCCAGCCAGCGGGGCGCCCTGAAGTGGACGCGGTCTATGGCATACCACCCACGGTGGCCATCGAGCAGCGCCTCTCGCGTGGCGGGCGCAAGTCGACGGTGGGCACCACCACCGAGGTCTGGCATTTCCTGCGCCTGCTGTATGTCAAGCTGGGGGTGCAGCATTGCACCAAGGACGGAGCGGCGGTGGCGCCGCAAAGTGCGGACAGCATTGCCGCGCAACTGCTCAAGAGCTTTCGTGGGCAACACATTGGCTTGCTGGCGCCGCTGGTGTCAGGTCGCAAGGGCGTGTACACCGAACTGGCCGACTGGGCGCGGCCGCGCGGCTTCACGCATCTGCGGGTGGATGGCAATTTCCTGCCCACCACGGGTTTCCCGCGCATCGACCGTTTCAAGGAGCACACCATCGAGTTGCCGGTGGTGAGTCTGGATGTCAGCCCCGCCAACGAAACCGCCCTACGCGCCGCGCTGGCGCTGGCGCTCACGCATGGCAAAGGTGTGGTCCATGTTCTGAGCGATCTGGGGGGGCTGCGTACTGCCATGGCGGCGGGCTCCACCACGGCGGGTATCGGCAAAGTGCAGGTGTTCTCCACCAAGCGTGCCTGCCCGGTGTGTTCGACTTCGTATGCCGAACTCGACCCACGCCTGTTCAGCTACAACAGCAAGCACGGCTGGTGCCCGGAGTGCGTCGGTACCGGGTTGGCACTGACCAAAGAGCAGCGCAAGGTGTTTGACGATTCGGTGAAAGACGATAACCACCAAGGCCGCGAGCAGACCTTTGCGGAGGCCGACGTGGAAGATTTGGTGAACACCACCTGCCCGGCATGTCAGGGCACACGTTTGAACGCGACGGCACGGGCGGTGCGGTTTGGTGTGCAACTTGCCGCGCAAGGTAGCGCAACGCAGTCGCCGGTGACTGCTGTGGACGGCATTGCTATCACCACGCTCGCGCGGATGAGCGTGACGGATATTCGCCTGTGGGTGCAAACGCTGGAGGCAACCGGGCGCTTGAGCCAACGCGAAAATGACATTGCGCGCGATCTGATTCCGGAGATCAAAAGCCGCCTCGAGTTTCTGGAAGAGGTGGGATTGGGCTACCTGACGCTCGACCGCGGTGCGCCTACTCTGAGCGGTGGCGAGGCGCAGCGGATTCGTTTGGCGGCGCAGTTGGGCAGCAATTTGCAGGGGGTGTGTTACGTACTCGACGAGCCCACCATTGGGTTGCATGCACGCGACAACAAGATTCTGCTCGGTGCCCTGCAGTCGCTCAGTGACAAGGGCAACACGCTGGTGGTGGTGGAGCACGATGAAGAAACCATTCGCCACGCCGACCACATCATCGACATTGGCCCGAGTGCGGGCAAACGCGGCGGCCGTCTGGTGGCGCAGGGGTCGGTGGCAGACGTGCAGGGTGCCGCTGATTCGCAGACTGGTCGTTATCTGTTGCACGCGATGAAGCATCCTTTAGCGGTACGCAGAGAGGTTGTAGCGCTCGCTGCGACGGAAGCTACCTCGCTCTCTGCGGCTGAAGGCACCGCTCGCGCTACGGCAAAAGCCGATGCGCCGGGCGCCGCATGGTGCGAGCACAAATTGTCGCCCGGCGCATCGACTTCCGCCGCGGTTTTGTTGGCGGCGACGATAGCGGAAATGGGGTCAGATCCCAATTCAGGACAACAATCTGCTCGGAGTGCGAAACGACAAACGAAATTGGGCTCTGACCCCGTTTCTGCGTCCCACAACGTAGCAGGGTCGGGGCTTGGGGTGGGAGACGATTTGTGCTCGCACCATGAGGAACCCGCCCCAAGCCCCGGCACTGCGGGCTCAGCGAAAGGAGGTTCCATAGACTGGCTCACCGTGCACAACGCCACCCTCCACAACCTGCAAAGCGTCACCACCTCCATTCCACTCAAACGCCTGGTCGCAATCACAGGCGTCAGTGGCTCGGGCAAATCCACCCTGGCGCGTGACGTGCTGCTGGCCAACGTGCAAACCGCTGTTCAGAAGCGCAGCACCAAGGCTGGCCGCGATGCGCTTGAGGCGGGCGAGACGTTGCAGTGGATCGGTTGTGAGGGCATTGCAGGGTTCGATGTCGTAGACCGCGTACTCGAAGTAGACCAGACGCCCATTGGCAAGACACCGCGCAGTTGCCCAGCCACCTATATCGGTTTCTGGGACACCATCCGCAAACTCTTTGCCGACACCTTGGAGGCGAAAGCGCGCGGTTATGCGGCCAACCGGTTCAGCTTCAATACGGGCGAGGGGCGTTGCCCGAGTTGTGAAGGGCAGGGTATTCGCACCTTCGGCATGAGCTTTCTACCCGACGTCAAGGTTCTGTGTGAAACCTGCAAGGGCGCACGGTTCAACCCTGAAACCCAGGCGGTAACCTGGCGGGGCAAGAACATTGGCGACGTGCTGCAGATGGAAGTGGACGAGGCGGTGGAGTTTTTTGCTGCCATGCCGGTCATCTCCCACCCGCTGCAGTTGCTCAAGGATGTGGGGCTGGGTTACCTCACGCTGGGTCAGCCCTCACCGACCTTGAGTGGCGGGGAGGCGCAGCGCATCAAACTGGTAACCGAACTGTCCAAGGTGCGTGACGATGTGGGGCGTCGTGGGCAGAAGGCCCCGCATACGCTCTACGTGCTGGATGAACCCACCGTGGGGCTGCACATGGCCGATGTGGAAAAGCTGATCCACGTGCTGCACCGGCTGGTGAGCGCGGGGCACAGTGTCGTAGTGATCGAGCACGACCTGGATGTGATCGCCGAGGCCGATTGGGTGATCGATTTGGGGCCGGAGGGCGGCAGTGCGGGTGGTCGCGTGGTCGCTGCAGATACCCCGGAAGGCGTGGTTGTACGCGGAACGCATACGGGCCAGGCGTTGGCGTCCGTGCTGGCGCGATAGTGGTAGCCGGTTTTTTCAGCAACACAGCTGTCG
>CAJBVC010000034.1 GCA_903958915.1 uncultured beta proteobacterium | reverse complement strand
TTCATCGGCCGACATACGTTGCGGCAAATAGGCTTGCAGCACTGTCATCTCAGCAGTCTCTTTATCGGCCAGATCCATGCGCTGCGCCTTGGTAAACGCCTCAATACTGTCCTTTCGCTGCTTGATCAGCTTGTCGACGATGGCTACCACGGCGGCATCGTCGAGCACAATGCGCTCGTCCACTTCGCGCTGCTTGCAGGCGGCCAGCAGCAGCCGAATCGTGCCCAGGCGCTCGCTGTCCTTGGCGCGCATGGCGGTTTTCATGTCTTCGGTGATCTGGTCTTTGAGTGACATCGCTGTTTCCTGAAATATTGGGGGCTTGAAAAGTTAAAAAGCCCGCCGGAGCGTCCCCAGGCGAGCTTTTGTTGCCTTGTGAAGGCACCGAGTCCGGCAACGGACTCAGAACATCTTCTTGGGCAATTGCATGCTGCGGATACGCTTGTAGTTGCGTTTCACGGCGGCAGCCTTCTTGCGCTTGCGCTCGGCGGTGGGTTTCTCGTAGAACTCGCGAGCACGCAAGTCGGTGAGCAGGCCCAGTTTCTCGATGGTGCGTTTGAAGCGGCGCAGAGCGACGTCAAACGGCTCGTTTTCTTTTACACGGATCGTTGTCATTAAGTAATGAATTTCCAAAATGTGCTGTCGCCACACAGTGGGGGAAGATCGAGCCCCCATTGGCACGTTCAGCGGTAATCCCCGTCTTAACTAGTATTTGGCCGACGGGGGACTGCCAGAAGAGCCTTGGATTATAGCGTTTTCAAAACTCAATCTGGCGGGGCTGGATTGACGTAGTTGCGATTCAAAGTGATGTGGCACCATGCAGAGACGGTTGGCAGCTACTGGGGTCGGATTCCAATGTGACCGCGAAGTGCCCAAAGGGATGCCCAACGGGCGGTCGAACCAGACGGAAGTCAGAGGACGCAAATAGACTATGCGCTCTCATCAACTTGCAGCCATTTCAACTTGCAAGCGAGCCTTGGTGTTCGCAATCGAATCCAGTGGATGCCGGTCACCAGAGAATGCCCTAGGAAGGCATGTGAAGCTCAGCAACTCAACATTAGGACTTAAAAAACCAGCCTTCTGGGGTTCTTGGTGCATAAGCGCAGTGCTCAAGTACTTCTTGTTGTCGTCGCAGAAGATGGTTGCAACGGTCGCAGTGTGACCCAATCTCTCTTGTGCCAATAGCGCGCCCAAGAAATTGGCACCGCTACTGATCCCCACAGCGATTCCCAGTTGACGGGAAAGCATTTGCGCCATGCATATGGCGTCACCGTCATCAACGGCAAGGATTTCATCGAGCTGGTCGAGTTTGACAATTGGCGGGATGAACTCATCGCTGATACCCTGGATACGATGTTTGCCTACACGGTAGCCGGTACTCATGGTTGGACTGTTCAAAGGCTCCAGCGGGTAGACCTTGGCGCGTGAACCAATTTTCCGCAGAAACCTGGCGACTCCCATGACTGTGCCGCCTGTGCCGACTCCGGCAACAAAAGCATCGAGGCGGACTGACGCCATTTCAAGTTGAGTCCAAATCTCTGGCCCAGTTGACAGCACATGCGCTTGAACGTTCGCATCGTTTGCAAACTGGCGCGGCAAGAATCCACCGACTTGTCTTGCGAAATCCTCACTGGAGGCGATGCTTCCGAGAAACCCGTTCTCTTCTTTGCTAACCAAGCACACATCTGCACCCAGCGAACGGATTAGATCTTTTCGCTCTTGACTCATCCAGTCGGGCATGTATATCCGCACCGGATGACCGATCGCCGCACCGATTGCTGAAAACGCTATGCCCGTATTGCCACTCGTTGCCTCGACGATGTGCATGCCTGGCTTTAACGCACCAGTGGCGTGTGCATGGCGCAGAATGTGCAGCGCCATTCGATCTTTGATGGAGCCCGTAAAGTTGAGGTACTCGGCCTTCGCGTGGATTACCC
>CAJBVC010000033.1 GCA_903958915.1 uncultured beta proteobacterium | reverse complement strand
GCCACCCGCTGCTGCGGTATTCACCGTCACCGTCTGCTCGGCACAGAAGCGGTACAGGTAGTGCGGCCCGCCCGCTCTGGGGCCGGTACCGCTCAATCCCTCACCACCAAACGGCTGCACCCCCACCACCGCGCCGATCATGTTGCGGTTGATGTAGACGTTGCCCACATGCGCCGCATGGGCCAGCGCCTGGACTCGCGAGTCGATGCGGGTCTGGATGCCCAGCGTGAGGCCATAGCCCAACGCGTTGGTCTGCGCGATCACATCGCCGGGCTCGCCGGTCCAGCGCACCACTTGCAGCACCGGGCCGAAGATCTCGGCTTTCACATCGGCAATGCGTGCCACCTCAAAGGCGTGCGGAGCGATCTGATTTGCTACTGAATTGCTAGCTGCCTGCGCACATTCTGCGAGCACCACCAGCTCTTTAGTCTCTGATTTGAAGCGCTGGATATGGCGCTGGATGCTGTCAAAGGCTTTGGTGTCGATGACCGGGCCGACATCGGCAATTCCCTCGTGCACGCACAGCAGGCGCAATGCCGAACAGCGTTGGCCAGCCGGGCGCAAGGCGCTCAAATAGGGAGACCGCAGGTCGTTCCGTCTTGCTATTGCTTTGGCAGGTCTCGCGCCAGCCAATCCGCCAACGATAATGGCTCGCGACTGCTGTGAAGGCAACCAAGAACTGTTACGAAATCGTCTGAAATTGCGTAGATCAGCGCATAGGGGAAGCGCCTCAAGACCAGATGGCGCACTTCGGCGTTGATGCGCTGGTAGAGATGGGGATTGCTGCGTAGATGGGACTCTCCCCGCTCCACTTCTTCCAGGAAACGCAAGGCAACTGCCTCTCCCGCCTGATCGCTGTACCAAGCAAAGGCTTCTCTCAACTCATGTGCCGCAAGTGCGCTGTAGCGCACAACAAAGGGCATCAACGAAGTCCGAGGGAAGCGCGAATCTGGGTCAACGAAACGGTCGGCTCGTCAGGATGCGCCAAATAGTGCCCCATGCGTTCCTGAGCCGCGTGCCGATGTGCTTCATTGGCGAGAAAACCACCTTGCTCGCTGGTAACGCTGGCAATCAGGTCCTGCGCCAATTGCAGGCGGTCCATGGCTGGCAATTGTGCGAGTTCAGCGCTCAGAGAAGCTTGCATGGTGCCCCCTATTTCAAAGGTAATACTCAACGATCCGTACCCAGAATATACCGGGTCGGCTTAATGCTGCGCCGCCAGCAGCGCCGCATTCCCACCCGCCGCCGCCGTATTCACCGTCACCGTCTGCTCGGCGCAGAAACGGTACAGGTAGTGCGGCCCACCCGCTTTGGGGCCAGTACCGCTCAAACCTTCACCACCAAACGGCTGCACACCCACCACCGCGCCAATCATGTTGCGGTTGATGTAAACGTTGCCGACATGCGCCGCATGGGCCAGCGCCTGGGCTCGGGAGTCAATGCGGGTCTGGATGCCCAGCGTGAGGCCATAGCCCAACGCGTTGATCTGCGCGATGACGTCGCCGGGCTCGCCCGTCCAGCGCACCACCTGCAGCACCGGGCCGAAGATCTCGGCTTTTACGTCAGCAATGCGTGCCACCTCAAAGGCGTGCGGAGCGATCAGATTTGCTATTGAATGAGTAGCTGCCTGCGCTTGCTCTGCGGGCGCTACCAGCACTTTTGCTTCAGACTTCAGGCGCGCGATGTGGCGCTGGATGTTGTCATGGGCTTCGACGTCGATGACGGGCCCCACATCCGTGGCCACGTCGGACGGATCACCCGCCTTGAGTTCCTTGGCCGCACCTTGCAACATTTCAATGACGCCATCGGCGATGCCCTCGTGCACACACAAGAGGCGCAGTGCCGAGCAGCGCTGCCCGGCCGAGCGGAACGCGCTCATCACCACCGCGTCGATGACCTGCTCGGGCAGTGCGCTGGAGTCGACCAGCATGGCGTTGATGCCGCCAGTCTCAGCGATCAGCGGAACAATCGGGCCGTCCTTCATGGCCAGCGCACGCTGGATGATTTTGGCCACCTGGGTTGAGCCGGTAAACACCACACCTGCCACCCCTGGTTGCGCCACCAGCGCGGCACCCACGGTTTCACCGGGGCCATGCAGCAGTTGCAGCACGTCCAACGGGACACCTGCCGCATGCAGGATGTCCACGGCCGCCTTGGCCACGCCCGGCGTCTGCTCAGCGGGTTTGGCCAGCACCGTGTTGCCGGTGGCCAGTGCTGCGGCCACCTGGCCCGCAAAAATTGCGAGCGGGAAATTCCACGGGCTGATACAGACCCAGACACCGCGTGCCGTGAGGCGCAGCGTGTTGGTCTCACCCGTCACGCCATAGGTGAACCCCACTTGCGCGCCGTGGATGGTGGGGCAGGCAATGGGCTGCATGATGCGCTCGGCTTCATCCGCGTAGTAGCGCAGAAAGTCCACCGCCTCACGCACCTCGGCCACCGCGTCGCCCCAGGTCTTGAACGCTTCCTTGACTAGCAAAGCACACAACGGAGCCAGTTGGTCCATCATCGCGTCAGCGGCTTTGCGCATAATGGTCGAGCGCTCAGCGACGTCGGTGATGCTCCACTTTTGATAGCTGCTTGCGCTTGTCTGGTAAGCGCTGGCGATGTTTTTGACATCAAACTCTGCAACCACCGGTACCGGCGTGGACAGGGCTGCCAGCAGCGGCTCGCGCATGGCCGGCACCGTCAGGTCGGCGCCAACGCTGTTCTTGCGAGCACCGGCGTGGGTGCCGAACAGGTCGGGCGGAAGCGGCAGTGAAGAATTGGGCTCCAGGCGCAACGGCGAGATCAGCAGGTCCTGCATGTCCACGGAGGCATCCGCCATCTGGTGCACAAACGACGAGTTGGCGCCGTTCTCCAGCAGCCGGCGCACCAGGTAGGCCAGCAGGTCGCGGTGCGCACCCACTGGGGCATAGACGCGGCAGGCTACCGTGGGGTTCTTCAGCACCTCGCGGTACAGCCCCTCGCCCATGCCGTGCAGGCGCTGCAGCTCAAAAGGCGCACCGGTACGCGCTGCCATCTGGATGATGGCGGCAATGGTGGCCGCGTTGTGGCTGGCAAACTGCGGGTAAATGGCATCCGGCGCGTCCAGCAGCGCACGTGCACACGCCAGGTAGGACACATCGGTATGGTGCTTGTGGGTGAACACCGGGTAGGTGGGCAAACCCAGTTCCTGGGCGCGCTTGATTTCTGCGTCCCAATAGGCACCCTTCACCAGGCGGCACATCAGGCGCAGGTGGTAGCGCCGCGCCAGCGCGATGGTGTGCGCTATGAGTTCGAGCGAACGCGTCTGATAGGTCTGCATCGCCATGCCAAAGCCCTTCCACTGCGGGCAGTGCAGCGACACCTTGTAGAGCAGCGCGTCAAACACCTCAAGGGTGAGCTCCTGGCGGTCCACTTCCTCGGCATCGATGGTCAGGTTGATGTTGGCCGCCGCTGCCTTTTCGCACAGGCTCCAGACGCGGGGCACCAGCTCGGCCATGACGCGCTGGCTTTGCGCATCCTCAAATCGTGGGTGCAGCGCACTCAGCTTGATGGAAATACCATCGTTATCCTCCATGGCGCCCGTCCTGCTTGCGTAAGCAGCTATGGATTCAATAGCGGCGGTGTAACTCTTCAGGTAACGTAAGGCGTCCTCGTCGGTGCGTGCACCTTCGCCCAGCATGTCGTAGGAAAATCGGAGCCCCCACGCTCCGCCGCTTTGCGGGTCGCTGCCCCCCAAGGGGGCTAATTTGCCTTGGGGCGGCCCGGCGGCAAATTGCCCTTCCCGCGCCGGCAGGTGGGCTTTGCGGGCGCTATTGGCATTTGCCTGCGCTTCCTTCATGTTCTGCCCCAGCACAAACTGGCGCCCCAGCAATTGCACGGCGCGCAAGGTTGCTGCCACCACCGTTTTGGCGCCGAGCTTGGCCATGAGGCCCGGTTCATTCGCGGGACCGGCGCCAGTCTGCGGGTCGGGCAGGAAGTGTTTGGACATGGCGATCGCCGTGCTGGACAGGCGCGACAAGACCTTGTCGCCACTGCTCTCGAAATCGGCGCGGCCGAGTTGGTCGGCGGTGAGGGCAATCGCCGTTTCGGCATCGGGCACCCGCAGCAGCGCCTCGGCCAGGCGCATTAGCGCCAACCCTTCCGCGCTGGAAATGGGGTACTCGCGCAGCAGGCTTTCCATCGCCCAGAACGGCGGCGGGTTGTCGCGCACCGACTGCACCCATGGGGTGGCCATCCGGGCTGCGGCAGCCCAGTCGAGTGCCTGGTGAACACTTTGCAGGCAGTTGGCGACGACTTCGGCTTCGGGGCGATAGGGGAAGGGCAGGCGTTGGGCGACGGGCATGGTTATCTCCGGACTGATTTTTGGACTAAGTCGCTATATTCTTCTATCTTGTGATTGATATTTCACTAAACTTATGCTTTCTTGTAGACATTAATTAGTGAAAGACAGTTTTTTTTTGACAACCCACTCTTTTTGACTCCCCACTCCCCCAACCCCTCGCCCCCGTCGGGCGAGGGGAGCCTTTAACAGCCGATTTGACCACCCGGTTGCAGCGAGGGCCTTACGGTCGATGCTTGTGTGAAGCATGTGTCCGGAAGTGTTTGCGTGGTCTTGTCAGGCGCCGTGTCACGCAACGAATTGATCGCTGGACCGTAAGGCCCTCACTGATAGAGGAAACCAAATCGGCTGTTAAAAGCTCCCCTCGCCCGACGGGGGCGAGGGGCGGGGGGGAGTGGGGAGTTAAGAAGGAAGAATGGAAGGAACAACTTTGTCCTCAGAAAATCTTGACCGTATCGACATCAAAATCCTGCAATGCCTGCAGGAAGACGGCCGCATCTCCAATCTCAAACTGGCGGAGTCGGTGTCCCTGTCGCCCACGGCAGTGCTGGCCAGGGTACAGAGACTCACTAAGGACGGCTACATCCTCGGCTACGAGGCGCGACTCAACCCGCTCAAACTGGGCGCGGGAATGATGGTGTTTGTGGAAATACTGCTCGACCGCACTACGCCCAACGTGTTTGATGCCTTCAACGCCGCCGTGCAGGTGCGTGCCGAAATCATGGAGTGCCATATGGTCGCAGGCGGCTTTGATTACCTGCTCAAGACCCGGATGGCCGACATGGCGGCCTACCGCCACTTTGCCGGCACCGTGCTGTGGCAGTTGCCGGGCGTGCGAGAAACGCGCACCTATGCGGTGATGGAAGAAGTGAAAGACACCACCCGCCTGCCGCTGCGGTAGCCCCATCGCTTTAGGCCCCGCGCTCCAATCACACGTGCACCTTCGTGGCACACTGCCCGGCGAAACTGCAGCACGCAACTGCTGCCGTCACAGTTTCGCCATAACAGCAAGGAGTCCCCTCATGTTTCTGCTCAACCCCCGCCACAACGACCGCCATTACCCCGATGCGCGTTCCCGCGAGATCATGGCCAAGACCATTGCCTTCTTCGAAAAGAAGGGTCTCGACAAGCTCAAGGAAGACTACAACGGTGCCGTCTGGTATGCCGACTTTCTGGACTTCTGCAAGGCCGAAGGCATTCTGAGTTCGGTGATGACACCCGCGCAGCACGGCAAGCCCGGCGAAGGCGCGGTGTGGGATAGCTGGCGCGTCTGTGGTTTTGCCGAAGTGCTGGGCTTCTTTGGCCTGTGCTACTGGTACACCTACCAGGTCTCAGTGCTCGGCATTGGCCCGATCTGGATGAGCAAGAACACGGCGCTGCAAGCCAAGGCGAAAGCACTGCTGGACCAGGGTGAGATCTTTGCCTTTGGCCTCTCGGAAAAGGAACACGGCGCGGACATTTACTCGTCGGACATGATCGTCACCAAACTGCCCGATGGCAGCTACCAGGCCAATGGCGGCAAGTACTACATCGGCAACGCCAACAAGGCGGCCATGGTGTCCACCTTTGGCAAGATGGCCGAGGGTGGCGAGAATGCCGGCGAATACATCTTTTTTGTCGCCAACTCGCAGCATCCCAACTACGAGCTGGTGAAAAACACGGTCTACAGCCAGAACTTCGTGGCCGAGTACCGTCTCAACGCCTACCCGTTTACCGAAGCCGAGGTATTGCACCATGGCGACGATGCCTGGAACGCTGCGCTCAACACCATCAATGTGGGCAAGTACAACCTGGGCTGGGCCTCCATTGGCATGTGCACGCATGCGTTTTACGAGGCCATAGACCACGCCTCCAACCGCCACCTGTACGGCAAGACCGTCACCGATTTCCCGCACGTCAGGCAACTCTTCACCGACGCCTACACGCGCCTGGTGGCGATGAAGCTGTTTGCCCTGCGCGCCGCCGACTACATGAAAACCGCAAACGCAGAGGACCGGCGCTACCTGCTGTTCAACCCGATGGTGAAGATGAAAGTCACGACCCAGGGCGAAGAAGTCATCAACCTGCTGTGGGACGTGATTGCCGCCAAGGGCTTCGAGAAGGAGCCGTTCTTCTCCATGGCCGCCGCCGACATCCGCTGCCTGCCCAAGCTCGAGGGCACGGTGCACGTCAACATGGCGCTCATCATCAAGTTCATGGCCAACTACTTCTTCAACCCCAAGACCTACCCCGAGGTGCCGCGCCGCGACGATGGTTCCAACGACGACTTCCTGTTCAACCAGGGTCCGACCAAGGGGCTCGGCAGCATCCAGTTCCACGACTACCAGCAGGCCTACAACAGCTTCGAGCTACCCAACCTCACTGTCTTCAAGGAACAGATTGCACTGTTCAAGGAAATGGCGATGAAGGCGCCACCCAGCAAAGAGCAGGCCAAGGACATCGACTTTCTGCTCACCGCAGGCGAGATGTTCACGCTGGTGGTGTACGGCCAGTTGATCCTGGAGAACGCGAAAATCTACGGCATGGACGCGGCATTGGTCGACCAGATCTTTGACTTCATGGTGCGCGACTTTTCCAAGTTCGCCCTGCAGCTGTATTCCAAACCGAGCAGTTCAGAAGGCCAGATGGCCCAGTGCCTGAAGATGATCAAGAAACCCATCGTGGATGCGACGCGGTATGAGGCGGTGTGGACGCAACATGTGCGTGCCATGCAGGGCCAATACACGATGCCACATTGATGGCGCTTCAATGCGTCTGAGCTCGCGCTTCTGAGCGCGATTGCATGAGCGTCGCAATGCGTTTTTACAGTGCAGCATAGGAGACCAAGCGCAAAACCGCGATCGTGGATATAGTGGCGACGGGTCGAGCCTTACGCATCGAGCGTTTGGGCCAACTGACCTGTCAACGATTACAAAAAGGGGCAAGCTCATGTGTGAAATTTGTGTTGCGCGTCTTTCGTCCAGGCGCGGTTTTCTCTCGATGGCGGCATCCGGTGCGGTTGCCGGTATTGCGATGACTTCCGTCCCGGCTTTTGCAGCGGGCGGTCCAACGACCAGTGTGACTCCCGATGAAGCTTTGGCCAAACTCAAAGCTGGAAACGAAAAATATGTCAAAGGGCCCGAGTTGTGCGCGCGAGAACTCACCAACCAGCGCGACAAATCCGCTAAAAGCCAGACCCCGTGGGCCACGATCGTCTCCTGCGCCGATAGCAGGGTGCCACCGGAGTTGCTTTTTGGCGGACTCGGTGTGGGTGAATTGTTCGTTGCGCGCAATGCGGGGAATATGGCGGACACGGCAACCATGGGGACCATCGAATACGGCGCAGCCGTGCTCGGCATTCCACTGATTGTGGTGCTGGGTCATGAGCGCTGCGGCGCGGTGGCGGCAGCTTGTGAAGTCGTCGAAAAGAATACGAAATTCCCGTCCAACATCAAGCCGATGGTGGATGCCATCGTGCCAGCCGCAAAAGCCGTAAAGGGGAAGCCGGGCGATTTCGTCGAAAACGCGGTGCGCGAAAGTGCCATTCGCACGGCCGCGAAGATCGCCAGCGGCAGCCCGATCGTTGCCGACCTGGTCAAGAAGGGCAAAGTCAAGGTGGTTGCCGGTCGCTATGACCTGGACGATGGCAAGGTCGAGATATTTGCCTGATCGTTAAAACCGGCGTCGCACTCCGAAGGCAACAAAGTCTTCTCCGTTGGCGCCGTAGTTGTTCAACAGGTCATATACCGAGCAGCGATGGTGCAGCCGCATGAACACTTCGGTGGACTTGTCTTGGGGGCGGGAGAGCGCCACCTCCAGAAACAACCAGTTCAGGAAGCGGCTCCCCTTGCCGTCCTTTCCCAGCTCGAGGGGGCTGACGGACGTGGTGTAGGAGATACCAAAGGGTGCCGCACTGAAGCTGGTGTGGACCGTGTTGTTCCAGGGGAATCCACTCCATCGAAGTGCTGGCGCAACTGCCACTTCACCCAGCGTTGCAACGCCGTTTTGCAGCCCCAGCATGCCGTCAAGTTCCAGCGACAGTGGCAAAGTAGCCGATTGCCAGAGGGTCTTTTTGGCGGTGACCGCCACCAGGTAATGCTCCAGATAGTTGGCCCGCCCCTGGGTAAATCCTGCAGGCTCGGTGTCGTAGTACTTGCCCGCGTAGGTGCCAATACTCCAGTCGCTTTCAGCGGCAATAGCGCTTAAAGGCAACGCCAGCGCGGCAACCAGGCTGCAGTACAGGTTTCGCCTGGAGCCAACGGATTGTGAAGATTCAGGTGTTTTCATGGAAGCCTCCTCTCACGCAGTCAATTGGCTTGCTGCATCAGTGCTGCATCCGGCGCACGCAACATGTGGTCATGCAGACCCCAATGCTCTATGGCCGACACCAGCACGATCGACTCCCCAGCGCCACGTGCCCATCCACCGCAGCAAGCTTGACGCACAGATCCAGCACTTTACGGCGCAACACGGGATCGTCAATTTCTTCCATCAGTTCGGCCAGAGTGTAGTCATCGACCGGGCAGGCGTCGGCCCAGGCAAGTTGCTTGCTGGACAACAAGTCCTCGCAAAATGCATCGACAACATCGTGCAAGGCATCACGCTCCAAACCCAGCTGCTGGTGCACCGCGATTTCGTCAAGCAACGCAAACTCTGCCTTGCCCACGTCGCCGTCCGCGACCAGGGTCAAGGCAACAATTCTTGCTGCGGCCTGTGGGCTATTCTGGGCATATTTGCGCATTTCTCGTTCCTAACTTTTGGTTGAATGTGGGCTACTGCCATCAAAATCAAAGTGTGATTGTTTGCCGTTCCAGCCGTTTGGGAAAGTAGCTTCTCCAGAATCAAGACTTCGTAAAAACCTGCATCTCACCCCAGGCGTTGGGCGATGAGCACATACAGCGGAATTCCGACCAGGATGTTGAACGGAAACGTCAACCCCAGCGACATGCCGAAGTACAGCGATGGATTGGCCTCGGGAATCGCATGGCGGATGACTGCCGGTACGGCGATGTAGGACGCACTGGCCGCCAACACCATCAGCAACGCCACATTGCCGACCGACATACCCAACCAGGTACCCAGGGCCAGCGCAATGCCCGCATGCACCAAGGGACCCGCGATCGCGTACACCAGCAACCAGGCCGACTGCCCACGCAGCTTGCCCATGTTGCGCGCGGCCAGCAGGCCCATATCGAGCAGAAAGAAGGCCAGCATGCCTTTGAACAAGTCCACCGAGAAGGGCTTCATGGCCGCCTGCCCCGACTCGCCAGTCAGTACACCGATCAGCATTGCCCCCAGCAGCAGGAGTTGTGCGCCGTCGGTCAAAGCTTCATGCAGGATGTGCTTGAGCGGTGGGCTTGCCACGCTCGCACCGGCTCCATCGGCGGCACTCGATTGTTGGCGTGCATGGTTGGCCAGCACCACCGCCAGCACGATGGCGGGTGACTCCATCAAAGCCATGGCCGCAGCCATGTGCCCACCGTAGTCGATGCCGTGCTGATCGAGGTACTGCACCGCGGTTATGAAGGTCACGGCACTGACAGAGCCGTAGGTCGCTGCAATGGCAGCCGCATCAAACCCCGTGAGAAAACGGCGCAGCAGCAGATACCCCAGCACGGGCACCAGCACAGCCATGCCCAGCGCCGCGCCGAGGCTGATCAGCACGTCCGATGTCAAGCCTGTCTGCGCCAGGGCAAAGCCGCCTTTGAGGCCCAAGGCCATCAGCAAATACAAAGAGAGAAACCGCGAAATTTGGGGCGGTATCTCCAGATTCGACTTCAGCGAACCCGCAAGGATGCCAAAAACAAAAAACAGGATGGCGGGGTCGAAGAAGCTTTGCATCGGTACAGCTTACGCGTCAGTCAGGACCCGATTTCGACACCCCGTTGATGCTGCATTACCAGGGCAGTATAGGCACTGCATTGGGTTTTTTGGTCGTGTTGACGCAAGCAAGAAACTCATTGCAACCACGCCGCAGCGCCGCCCATCAGGCTGACTGCACCCACTGCAGCCAGCAATCTGGCGTCGCGTACATTCTTCGCTCTGGCTTCATGCCACGCAGCGTAGAGCACGACGAGCGCCAATGCCAGTGCGCCGATGGCGACGTCAGGTGCGATGATGTTGTTCATCGTGGGTTGTCCTTTCGTGTTCACCCTTTGGTCTGCGCCGGAGCAGAGCGCACGCTGAGCATCATCGTGAGCGCCAGAATGCCAACCACAACTCCAAGTGAGAACAGCACCGGGATCTTGTAGATGTCGATCAGGCACATCTTGGTACCAATAAACACCAGAATCACCGCCAGACCGTAGTTCAGCAGGTGGAACTTGTTGGCCACCGCTGCCAGCAGGAAATACATCGCGCGCAGGCCCAATATGGCAAACACATTGCTGGTCAGCACGATAAAGGGGTCACTGGTGATGGCGAAAATGGCGGGGATCGAGTCCACCGCAAAGATCACATCGGTGAGCGCAATCAGACAGATCACCATGAACAGCGGCGTAGCGATTTTCTTGCCGTTCTCCACCGTCCAGAAGTTCTCACCATCGTAGTTCTTACTGACCGGCAGCAGCTTGCGCAGCAGTTTGAGTGCGGGGTTGTCATCCAGATCGGGCTCCTTGCCAGCCGCCCACCACATCTTCACACCGGTGAGAATCAGGAAGGCACCGAACACGTACAGAATCCAGTGGAACTGGGCCAGCAACCAGCCACCCACCAGAATCATGATGGTGCGCAACACAATGGCGCCGATGATGCCAATCATCAACACCCGCTTCTGAAAGTGCGAGGGCACAGCGAAGTAGGTAAAGATCATGAGGAAGACAAAAATATTGTCCACCGCCAGCGATTTTTCGATCAGGTAGCCGGTCAGGAACTCGAGCGACTTGGTGTTGGCCATCTCGGTGGAACCGGTGCTGTCTTTCACGGCCCACCAGAACAGCCCGTTGAATAAAAAGCTCAGGCCGATCCAGACCATGGACCAGTTCAGCGCCTCTTTGACGCCAATATCGTGCGAGCCCTGCTTTTTGAGCACGACAAAATCGATGAAGAGCGACACCAGCACGATGCCGCCAAAAGTGGCCCACAGCCACAGGGGAGCGATGGTTTGCATAAAGACCCTTACAAGTTGGAGAACAGTCACCCAGTTCGGGTGCCTGGTTTGTGCTGTAGCCGAACACGCTACAGCCAATGCGATGACCAAGTTTAGCGCTGTAGAAGCTTATTTATGCTGAGTTAACCGGATATTTGGTTCGTAAAAACAGGAGCGTCATCGCGCATTTGCCTGCTTCAATTGACCCGCCAGGATCCGCATCATTGGCCCTCAATCACACCACAGCGTGAAAGGATTTTTATGCTCTACATTGTTTCATGGTTCTTTGTTCTGACGCTTCTTGCCATCTGGTCAGCCTGCATCTGGATAGCGCACTCCCTTGCGAGCTGGTCCTTGACGGGCATTGGGTCGGTGGTGGGTCAGACACAGCAGATCGATCGCTTACCCATTCCCGACTGGATCACGGTGTGGATACCGTCTGAGCTGGTTCTGGCCGTCAAGGCAACGGCCGCAGGCGTTCTGCCGTGGGTGGAGTCTGCCCTTGAGGCACTGCCGTCGGTCGGCAGTTGGCTATCGCCACTGGCCTGGACGGTGTGGGGAGTCGGGTTAGTGATTCTTGCGGTGGGCGCAGCGTTGTTACATGCGCTGATTTCCGTGTCGCGCCGTGCCGCTGCCTGATGAAGCGTAGCAGTACAGGCTGGTGGGAACAGCTGAGTAAGTCGCTGCCCAACCGGGATGTTTTGTCTGCCCACCCCTGGTTGCGTCCGGTTGCAGACCGGTTGCTCCATCCGCAGCTCTGGAGATTTCAGCATGAGGCGGTTGCCCGCGGAGTAGCGGTTGGCACGTTTTGGGCCTTCGTCATTCCGGTCGGCCAGATCGTCGTGGCGGCGGCACATTGCACCGTGTGGCGTGCCAATATTCCGGCCGCTGCAGCCATGACGATGGTCACCAACCCTCTGACGATTGGCTTCTGGCTCTGGCTGGCATACCAACTCGGTACTCTGGTGTTGGGCGCACCCGTGGCACCCAGCGTTCCCCTGGACGCAGGTCCGCAGTCCTGGCTGGGCGAGTTTGGATGGCCCACTGTGCTGGGTATGGGCATGTTCGCAGTGGGCGGTGCATCCCTCGGGTATTTTGGTGTCAAGATGCTGTGGCGCCTGCGCATCTGGATCACGCTGCGGGCGCGTCGCTCGAGCCGATGAACACGAAACATCGCCGATTCCGCCATGTGCTTCCTGATGTGTTGAGCATGCATATTGGCATACTCTTCGCCCTGCTTATGTCCGATCCATTCCGGGAAAAATATGTTTGATCTTGTGAAACTGATTCATCTTGTGGCCGCCATTCTGTGGATGGGCGGTATGGCATTCATGCTGATGGCGCTGCGGCCGGCGGCCATCGCCTTGCTGCAACCGCCCGAACGCCTGATGTTGATGGGGGCCGTATGGAAACGATTTTTCCCAGTTGTCCTTGTGTCTGCCATCGCCTTGTTCGCGACCGGCGCCAATTTGTACACCACATTGTTTCGGGCCGTCAAAGAGGCCACGGGCCAGGGTTACGTGCCGTTAGGGTGGAACCTCATGCTGGGGTTGGGTCTGTTGATGATGCTGATATTTGCCTACCTCTACGGTGTCACTTATCCAAACTTCAAGCGTGCGATGGTCGCACTGGATTGGCCGCTGGCTGGCAAGGCGGCAGCGCAGGTGCATACGATGATGGTCACCAACTTCATTTTGGGCTGGCTGGCCATCGCGGCGCTTCGGCTGGTGAGCTGAGGAGCCGGTCAGCACGATGAAATCAGCCAGCGAGATCTTCTTACCGCCGCGTTGTGCACGGTTGAACTCCGTCTGAATCGCTTCCAGCGCTTGCAACACTTTGGCGAGTTGGGCGGGCGCATTGACAGCCCAGACTTTCTGGGGGCTAGACGAATGCGGGATGCGTTGGCATCGCTGCCATCAACGCAGATCCTTCACCACGGCATCGAGATCCGGCGACTGGACTCCCTTGGCGTAGTCAAAGTCTTCCCCCATGGGGTTGCTTGCCTCAGACTTTTGGTGCACGTTCACCAAAAATAGCGCTGCCGACACGCACCAGGGTGCTGCCCGAGGCAACCGCCGCTTCCAGATCCGCGCTCATACCCATGGACAGCGTATCCAGCGCAATGCCTGCTGCGTTTACTGCATCAAAAACGGCTCTGGCGCTCTGAAACACAGCGCAGGCAGCTACAAAATCAGGAGCAGGTTCGGGAATGCACATCAAGCCGCGCAGACGCAAACGGGGCAGCTGCACGACTTCGCGAGCCAGCGCCAGCACGTCCGGCGGCGAAACGCCCGACTTGGTGGTGCCGCCATCCACGTTGACCTGGATGCAGATGTTCAACGGCATGCGGTGTGCGGGTCGCTGTTCATGCAGGCGCTGGGCAATTTTCAGGCGATCGACGGTGTGCACCCAATCGAAATGCTCGGCCACCAGGCGCGTCTTGTTGCTCTGAACCGGGCCAATGCAGTGCCACTGCAGCGGCAGGTGCCGCAGGAGCTGGATTTTCTCCACTGCCTCCTGAATGTAGTTTTCGCCAAACGCGGTTTGCCCCGCCGCGAAAGCGGCCTCTACCCATTCGACCCCAAAGGTTTTTGACACCGCCAGCAAGGACACAGTAGCCGCGTCGCGCCCGGCTTGGGTACAGGCTTGCGCTATGCGCGCTTGTACGCGATGGAGATTCTCGGCAATCATGGTCATAATCTGGCAAGCGTAACAAACAAAGACCTTGCGGGACAGACCTTCAGCTCTGCCCCCAACTGACTAGGGGAAACTTCGTGGACATTACCCAACTGCTTGCGTTCAGCGTCAAGAACAAGGCATCCGACTTGCACCTCTCGGCCGGCTTGCCACCGATGATCCGGGTGCACGGCGATGTGCGTCGCATCAACGTCGAGGCGCTGGACCACAAACAGGTGCACAGCATGGTCTACGACATCATGAACGATGGCCAGCGCAAGCACTTTGAAGAGTTTCTGGAAATCGACTTTTCATTTGAGATTGACGGGTTGGCGCGGTTCCGGGTCAACGCTTTCAACCACAACCGGGGTGCCGGCGCAGTGTTCCGGACCATTCCCAGCAAGATCCTGTCGCTGGAACAACTCAACGCGCCCAAGATTTTTGGCGACCTGGCATTGAAGCCCCGCGGTATGGTGCTGGTGACCGGCCCCACCGGCTCGGGCAAGTCCACCACACTCGCTGCGATGGTCAACTACCTCAACGAGACCGAGTTCGGGCACATCCTGACTGTGGAAGACCCGATCGAGTTCGTGCACGAGTCCAAGAAATGCCTGGTCAACCAGCGTGAGGTCGGCCCCCATACACTGTCCTTTGCAGCGGCCCTGCGTTCTGCCTTGCGGGAAGACCCGGATTGCATTCTGGTGGGTGAAATGCGCGACCTGGAAACGATTCGCCTGGCCATGACCGCTGCGGAAACCGGTCACCTGGTGTTTGGCACATTGCACACCTCCAGCGCGGCCAAAACGATTGACCGGATCATTGACGTGTTCCCCGCCGACGAAAAGGAAATGGTGCGCGCCATGCTGTCCGAGTCGCTGCAGGCGGTGATCTCACAAACCCTGTGCAAGACCAAGGATGGCCAAGGGCGCGTTGCCGCGCATGAGATCATGCTCGGCACCAGCGCCATCCGCAACCTGATTCGCGAGGCCAAGGTGGCCCAGATGTACTCCAGCATTCAGACCGGCAACAGCGTGGGCATGAAGACCCTTGACCAGGATCTGACCGACCTGGTCAAGCGCAACGTGATCAGCCCGTCG